>JBJTVI010000139.1:0-6106 GCA_046081145.1 Rubrivivax sp. | reverse complement strand
GTGCGTTGCCACGCCACACGCAGGAGTGGCTGATCCGACACCTGCTCCACCGAGAGAAAGCTGACGAATCCGTTGCCTATCACCGCGAGAATTTCGAGTGGCGCAGCCAGGCACAGTATCGGCACGACTTCCCAGGCTCGCGCATCGTCATGTCGCCCACCTTCGACACCATGGCCATCGTGGGGGGAGAGTACCTTCGCCGATAGACGTGCCGGGTGGCGCCTGCGCTCAAGACCGCCCGTAGGTATCCTCGAACCGCACGATATCGTCCTCGCCGAGGTAGCTGCCGGACTGCACCTCGATGATCTCCAGCGGTACTTTTCCCGGGTTGCGCAGCCGGTGCGTCTCGCCCAGCGGGATGTAGGTGCTCTGGTTCTCCGACAGCAGCAGCACCTTGTCGCCCACCGTCACCTCCGCGGTGCCGGAGACGACAATCCAGTGCTCGGCGCGGTGGTGGTGCATCTGCAGGCTAAGCGCCGCGCCGGGCTTGACCTGGATGCGCTTGACCTGGAAGCGTGCGCCGCTGTCGATGCTGTCGTACCAGCCCCAGGGGCGGTGCACCTTGCGGTGCAGGGCCTGCTCGCCACGCTGCTCGGCGCCCAGGCGGTTGACGATGGTCTTGACGTCCTGGCTCTTCTCGCGGCTGGCCACGAGCACGGCGTCCGGGGTCTCGACGACGACCACGTCCTGCAGGCCGACGGCCGCCACCAGGCGGCTCGTGGCGTGCACGAAGGTGTTGCGGCTGTCGCTGACCAGCGCATCCCCGCGCGTGGCGTTGCCGCTGCCGTCGCGCTCGGCCACCTGCCACACGGCCTCCCAGGCGCCCAGGTCGTTCCAGCCGGCGTCCAGGGCCACCATGCGGATGTCGAAGGCGCTGCCCGGGCAGCGCTCCATCACCGCATAGTCCACCGACTCGGCCGGCACGGCCTGGAACTCGGCGCGCCCGGGGCGCACGAACTTGGCGTCCGACGCGCGCGCGGCCCACGCGGCGCGGCAGGCGGCGGCGATGTCGGGGCGGAAGTGCTCGAGCGCGGCCAGCCAGACGCTGGCGCGCAGCACGAACATGCCCGCGTTCCAGAAGTACCCGCCCTCGGCCAGGTAGGCCTGCGCGGTGGCGAGGTCGGGCTTTTCGACGAAGCGTTGCACGGCCGGGGCCTCGTGCGCCGAGGCTGACCCCGCTGCCGCAGCGCCGGCGCGAACGTAGCCGTAGCCCGTCTCGGGGCGGTCGGGCGTCACGCCCAGCACGACGATGGCGCCTTGCGCCGCCGCATCCACCGCGCGGCGCAGCGCGGCGGTGAAGGCGGCGGGGTCGGTGACGGTATGGTCTGCCGGGGTCACGGCCAGCACCGGATCGGCCCCGCCCTCGCAGGCCGCCAGGGCAGCCAGGGTGAGGGCGGGCGCGGTGTTGCGCCCGGCCGGTTCCAGCACGACGGCCGAGGGCTCGAGCCGGGCCTCGCGGAGCTGGTCGAGCACGAGGAAGCGGTGCTCCTCGTTGCCCACCACCAGCGGCGGCTGCACCGCGTGCGCCCCGCCCGCCAGCGCGGCCAGGCGCTCGGCTGCCTGCTGGAAGAGGCTCGTCTGGCCCGAAAGCACCAGGAACTGCTTGGGGTAGCCCGCGCGCGAGAGCGGCCACAGCCGGGTGCCGGAGCCGCCGGCCATGATGACTGGCAGCACGGTGCAGGGGGGAGCGCTCATGCGGTGAATCCGTCGGGGTTGCGCGATTGCCAGCGCCAGCTGTCCTCGCACATGCGGGTGAGATCGTGGCGTGCGCGCCAGCCGAGCAGCTCGCGCGCCAGGGAGGGGTCGGCCCAACACGCGGCGACGTCGCCCGGGCGCCGGGGCACGACGCGGTGGGCGATTTCGCGCCCGCTGGCGCGGGCGTAGGCCGCAGCCACCTCGAGCACGCTCGAGCCGTTGCCGGTGCCCAGGTTCACGGTGAAGGAGCCTGGGTGGTCGAGCAGCCGCGCGAGGGCGGCCACGTGGCCCTCGGCCAGGTCGATGACGTGGATGTAGTCGCGCACCCCGGTGCCGTCGGGCGTGGGGTAATCGTTGCCGAAGACCTGCAGGAAGGGCCGCCGGCCCACTGCCACCTGCGCCACGTAGGGCATCAGGTTGTTGGGGGTTCCGCGGGGGTCCTCGCCGATGCGCCCACTCTCGTGGGCCCCCACGGGGTTGAAGTAGCGCAGCGCGGCGGTCTGCCACCGGGGGTCGGCCACGCCGAGGTCGCGCAGCACCTCTTCGCCCACGAGCTTGGTGCGGCCGTAGGGGCTCGTGGCCGCCAGGGGGGCATCCTCGCGGATGGGCAGCCGGGCGGGGTCGCCATAGACGGTGGCGCTGGAGCTGAAGACGAAGCGACGCACGCCATGGCGGCGCAGCGCCAGGCAAACCGTGACGAGGCCGCCGATGTTGTTGGCCATGTACTCGAGCGGCTGCTGCACCGACTCGCCCACCACCTTGAACGCCGCGAAGTGCACGGCCGCGTCGATGCGGTGCCGCGCCAGCAGCGCGTCGAGCGCGGCGGGGTCGCATACGCTGGCGCGCTCGAACACCGGCTCCCGGCCGCCGAGCTCGCGCAGCCGCGCAAGCACCGCGGGCGAGCTGTTGGAGAAGTCGTCCACCCCCACCACCTCGAAGCCGGCGGCCTGCAGCGCCAGCCAGGTGTGCGAGCCGATGTAGCCGGTGGCGCCGGTGAGCAGGACGGTGGGCATCGGCTGGCGGTCAGCGCAGGTCGATGCCCGGGCCTCCCAGCGAAAGCTGAATCTGGCAGCCCAGCGAGGAGTTGGTGATGTCGGAGGACAGGGGCGCCACGCCGCGGCGCAGGTCGTGCCCGATATCGCACCCCAGGCTGAACATGCGGGTGGGTTGCCAGGTGGCGCCCAGGCTGCCGATGACCTGGCGGTCGCTGCCGCTGATGACCACCGAGGCGCCGCCGGCCAGCGGCAGCGTCTGCGACAGCTCGCGGTGGATGCCGCTGGCCTTGGCGCGAATCTCGAAGCGCTCGGACACGCGGAACGTGGCCGCCAGCACGGCCGAGGTGGAGATCCGGCTGAACTCGAGGGCTCGCGTGCCCGTGGCCTCGGACACGAAGAACGCGTCCTGGCTCGGCTCGCGGGAGAGTTGCGTGTTGAGGGTCAGCTTGGCGGTGGGGGTCCACTTCCAGCCGAGGGAGCCGGTGAGGCCGGAGAAGTCGCTCTGCACGGCGTTCTCGTGCCGGATTCGGCCGCTGCTCAGGCGAGAATACAGCTCGGACTTGCCCGTGAGCACGTAGGCGACGCTCAGGTCCACATAGCGCCCCTCGTAATCGTCGGCGCGAAATCCGCCGCCCGTGAGCGCCTGGTAGCGCGGATAGCTGCCCCGCGTGGCGCGCCCGGCCAACCCGACGGTGGTGAGCTCGCTGGGCCGGTACAGCACGCCCAAGAATGCCGTTCCTTCGTGAAAGTCGCGCGAATCGAAGAGGGCGACGCTGTTATCCACCTCTCGCCATCTCACCCCGGCCTCGCCATTGAAGCCGGTACGGCGGCCCACCCTGAAAACGGCGTCGGCCGATGACGCCGTGATGAGGTTGGCCTGGCTGGGCACGCCCGTCGTGCCGCTCTCGAGCGAAGCCAGGCTGCGGTCGGTACGCAACCGAACTTCGCCCGAGGCGATGTTCCCCACCCGCCAATCCAGGCCTGCCCTGGCGCCCCAGCCCTGGTTGTCGAAGAGCCGGTTGTGCGCCAGGCGATTGGACTGCACCTGCGCCTCTACAAACACTTTCTGGTCCGTGCCGAAGCGCTGGTTGAAGCCCGCTGCGAGGGTGCCGGTGGCGACCGAATCGGCCTTCGTGTAGCCCGCCGGGGCCGCCTGGGTGTCCGCCAGGCGCAGGAAGTTCGAGTCATGCAGGAGCGCCAGGCTGGCGCGTGCAAACCAGGGTGCTGCGGTCTGGGCCCAGGTGGCGGGTGCCCCCAGGCCAATCAGCGCGGCCGCGAGGAGAACGCTCGGTCGAAGGGCGTGGCGCAGGGTCATGGGGCGGGCTCCTGGTGGACCTGGAGATTTCGACAGTATGCCGCAGGCCGGGTCATGGTCGTCATCAAGGCCATCACCATCAATAGGCACTGCGGTCGAAGAAGACGAGCTTGACGGTGCGCGCGATGATCTGCAGATCCAGCCGCAACGACCAGTTGCGCAGGTACTGCAGGTCGTACTCGACGCGTGCTCGCATCTTGTCGATTGTGTCGGTCTCGCCGCGCAGGCCATTGATCTGGGCCCATCCCGTGATGCCCGGGCGCACCTTGTGGCGCACCATGTAGGCCCTCACGAGCTCGCGGTACTGCTCGTTGTGGGCCAGGGCGTGCGGGCGCGGCCCGACGATGCTCATGCGGCCCTGCAGCACGTTGATGAACTGCGGCAGCTCGTCAAGCGAGGTGCGCCGCAGGAAGGCGCCGAAGGGGGTGATCCGCGGGTCGTCGCGGGTGGCCTGGCGCACCCTTGCGCCGTCTTCCATCGTGCGCATGCTGCGGAACTTGTAGACGACGATCTCCTCGCCATCCAGGCCGCTGCGGCGCTGCCGGAAGATCACCGGCCCCGGGGAGGAGAGCTTCACGCCCAGCGCCAGCACCGCCAGCAGCGGGGCGATGAGCAACACGATGAGCGAGGCGATGACGAGGTCGGAGAGCCGCTTGACCAGGGCGTTGGTGCCGGTGAAGGGGCTCTCGCCGATGCCCACCACGGGCACGCCTTCGAGGTCGAGCATGCGGCCATGGATGATGCTGATGCCGAAGACGTCGGGCACGAAGAAGATCGAGGCCGTGGTGTCCTGCAGTTCCTCGAGCAGCTTGACGATGCGCGGCTGCGAACCCAGCGGCAGGGTGATGTAGACCTCGCGGATGCCGTGGGCCAGGATGTAGGGGCGGGCCTCGGCGAGCGGGCCCAGCAGACGCTGTCGGGCGAGGTCGCCCACACGCTCGTCGCCCCTGTCGTCGAAGAAGCCGGCGAAATCGATGCCGCGGTCGCCTGCGCCGCTCAGCGCCTCGGCCACCTTCAGGCCCAGGGGCCCGGCGCCCAGCACCACCGCGGGCCGGCGGTTGGCCGGCTTGGCATCGTGCAGCCTGAGCGCGTACTGGCCGGCGAGAACGGCCGCGAACTGCAGCACCGGCGTGGCCACGATCCACGCCAGCAGCACATCGGCGCGGTACAGGCGCAGGCTTTGCGTGGCCCAGCCGCACAGCAGCAGGATCGCCAGCAGCCCGACCCAGGAGACGAGGATGTCCACCGCCGCGGCCAGCCAGCGCTGTCGGAAGCGGTTGCGGCCGGGAAAGATCAGGGTGAAGACGAGCAGGCACAGCACCAGGTCGGCGCGGCCGAAGGGCTCGGAGCGCCAGCCCATGGCCACGACGTAGCACAGCACCATCACCGCCGGCTCGAGGAAGGCAGCGATGAGCGCACCCACCGATTGCGGCGCGCTCAGGAAGTTCTTGGGGGAATGCGGACGGTGCTCGAACATGTGACGCGCGAGGGAGCCGCGCGAAGGGTGCCCCAATGCGGGGATTGTGCCCAAAGCGCTGCGCATCGGTCGAGCGATTTGAGGGGCAACTCGCCGCCACGGCGGCCTCGCGCGGGGGTGCAGGCCCGTCGGCGGGCGCGCAGGGGCGCGCTGGCCAGGCCGGTGCCGGGCCGGTGGGCCCGCCGTCCCTACAATCCCGCGCCATGGTGCAGGCAATCATCGAGGCGTTGCTTCCCGCGGCTCTGGACCGCGCGGTCCTGCTCGCCAACCATGTGCTGTCGGGAGAGCCCGCGGCCGTCGAGCGGCTGCGCGCCCATGCCGGCCGCGTGGTGCGGGTCGAGGCGCTCGACTGGCCGTCCTTCCTGCCGCCGTGGCCCATGGTGGAGGTGCGGCTGACGCCAGCCGGCCTGCTCGAGCGCCCGGAGGCCACCCAGCCGGGCAGTGAGCCCGACCTGCACCTGGGCGTGCAGGCCGCGCGGCCCCTGGAGCTGGCATGGGCGTTGGCTTCGGGCGAGCGGCCGGCCATCCAGGTGCGTGGCGATGCGGCGCTCGCCGCTGCCGTCCAGGAGGTGGCCGAGCGCGTGCGCTGGGATGCGATGGGTGATCTGGAGCGCGCCATCGGCG
>JBJTVI010000138.1:0-3007 GCA_046081145.1 Rubrivivax sp. | reverse complement strand
CCCTTGTCCTGCCCGATGCGGATGCCCTGCGGGTTGTAGCCCCAGGCGCCAAAGGGGCTCGTGCCGCCGGTGCCGATCATCCGGCTGCCGCCCTCGTGGCGCTCCTTCTGCTCCTCGAAGCGCTTCTTGAGCGTCTCCATCAGCTCGTCCCAGCCCATCTTCTCGATGGCGGCCTTCTGTTCGGGCGTGAGCTCGAGCTCGAGGTGCTTGCGCAGCCACTCCAGCGGCAGCTCCTTCGTGAAGTCGGCCAGCCGCTCCACGCCCTTGAAGTAGGCGGAGAAAGCCCGGTCGAACTTGTCGAACTGGGCCTCGTCCTTCACGAGGGCGCTGCGGGCCAGGAAATAGAAGCGCTCCACCGAGGGGCCGGCGTCCTCGTCGTCGAGCACGCCCGCCTTCAGCGCCTCCAGGAGCATCAGGTACTCCTTCACCGACACCGGCAGCCGGGCCGCACGCAAGGTCTGGAAGAAGTCGATCAGCATGGGGGTCAGGCGTGAAGCGTCATGCCGGGCGGGTGGGGCGGGCAGCCCCGACGGCTGGCTGGCGCGCCGCCCGCGAGCGACCCGTGGACGGGCGGCGAGCCGGATCGTGGCGCGCGAGCCAATCGAAGAACTCCGCGTACCACAGCCGGCTGTTGCGCGGCTTGAGCACCCAGTGGTTCTCGTCGGGGAACCACAGCAGACGCGCCTCCACCTGGCGCGCCTTGAGGGTGTTGTAGTAGGCCAGGCCCTGGGCATCGGGCACCCGGTAGTCCAGCGCGCCGTGCACCACGAGCGTGGGCGTGAGCATGCCCGCAGCGTGCGCGTGCGGGCTCTGGCGGTGCACCTTCGTCATGTCGTCCCAGTACCAGGCGCCGAGCTCGCGCGCGTGCCACGCCCAGGCGTCGTCGGCGAACATCGCCGTCCAGTCGAAGCAGCCGGCGTGGCAGACGTAGGCTGCGTAGCGCCCAGGCTTCACGTGCGCGTTCATCCACGCCACCATGAAGCCGCCGTAGCTGCCGCCGGTGGCAAAGACACGCTTGGGGTCGGCCCAGGGTTCGGTCAGCAGCCAGTCGGTGGCGGCCTCGACATCCAGCAGCTCGAGCTCGCCCCAGCGGTGCGTGATGCTGTCCTTGAAGGCGTAGCCGAAGCTCGAGGAGCCGTGGTAGTTCACGCTGGCCACCACGTAGCCCTGGCCGGCAAACACCTGCGTGTTCCAGCGGTAGTGCCAGGTGTCGCCTGCAGCAGTGTGCGGGCCGCCGTGGATGTTGTGCATGAGCGGCCACTTGCGCCGCGGCGTGAAGCCAGGCGGCCACGTGAGCCACACCTGCACCTTCTCGCCGCGTGCGCCCGTCACCCAGGCCTCCTCGGTGCGGCCGAGGTCGTGGCGCGCCAGCACGGCGTCGTTGAAGGATTCCAGCCGCCGCGCCGGCTCGCCTGCCACGTGTGCGTGCAGCCGGCCTGGATGCTGGGCCGAGTCGGCCACGGTCACGAGCGTGCCGGCGGCCTTGTCGAAGGCCTGGACCCAGCCGCCGGCCACCACCACCTCGGCGCGCTGGTCGGGCAGGTCGAAGCGCCACAGGTGGCGCCGCCCGCGCTCCTCCGAGCCGAGCAGCAGCGCCTGGCCGTCTTCCTCCCACACCAGCGGGGCGTGCACCTCATGGTCCCAGGCCTGGCTGCAGACCTCCCAGCGAGCGCCATTGCGGTGCCATAGCGCCAGGTGGTCGGGCATCGTGTGCTTGCGCCCGGCGTGGCTCGCCAGAAAGGCGATGCGCCCGCCGTCGGGGCTGTAGCGCGGGGCGCGGAAATCCCACTCGGGGTCGCGCGCGATGACGCGGATGCGCCCGCTGCGCAGCTCGACCTCGGCCAGCGCGAAGCGCCCGTCGCTGCGCTTTTCCTCGGCGGGGTCGAAGGCGAAGACGATGTGCCGGCCGTCAGGCGAGACGTCGAAGGTGTCGGCGTTGGGCTCGGCGCGCGAGAGCTCGTAGGGCGTGCCTTCGAAGAGATCGGTGATGCGTCCACGCGAAACGTCCAGCACGTGCAGGTGCGCCGCGCGCCCCATCGGCACGTGGTGGTCCCAGTGGCGGTACTGGGCCTCGGAGGTGACGTAGCCCGTTTCCTTGCGGGCCTTGAACTCGCGCATGGCACGGGTCTGCGCCGCGCTGCCGCGCAGACCGGGCCACACCCAGGAGACGAAGGCGATGCGCCGGCCGTCCGGGAACCACCTGAAGGCCTCCACGCCGGTGGCTACCGTGGCCGCGCGCTGGGCCTCGCCCCCGTCGGCGGGAATCAGGTAGAGCTGGGGCTCCTCGTCCTTGGCGCCTTCCTGTTCGCGCCGGCCGACGAAGGCGATGCGCTCACCCGTGGGGCTGAAGCGCGGCTGGCCATCCTTGTCGCCGGCGTGGGTGAGTGCGCGCGGGCGCCCGCCCAGGGTGCTGAAGAGCCACAGCGAGCTGGAGGCCTTGTTCTCCTCCATCGAGTGGCGCGTGATGCTGGCCACGGCCTGCGCGCCGTCGGGCGACAGGCTGGGGGCGCCGAGCCGATCGAGCTGCCACAGCGCCTCGACCGTCAAGGGGCGCAGCGCTTTCGTCGGTGTCTGGGGCATGGGAACCTCGCGGCGTGCGCCAGGAGCAGGGCTCAGCGGTTGTGGCGCTGCATGAACACGAGCTTCTCGAAGAGCGTCGTGTCCTGCTCGTTCTTCAGCAGCGCGCCCACCAGCGGCGGGATCGCCACCTTATCGTCGCCGGCGTGCAGCGCCTCGATCGGGATGTCCTCGGCCACGAGCAGCTTGAGCCAGTCGATGAGCTCGGAGGTGGAGGGCTTCTTCTTGAGCCCCGGCAGGCCGCGCACGTCGTAGAAGGTCTTCATGGCCGCGGCCAGCAGCTCCTTCTTGAGGCCCGGGAAGTGCACGTCCACGATGGCGCGCATCGTGTCGGCATCGGGGAACCGGATGTAGTGGAAGAAGCAGCGCCGCAGGAATGCGTCGGGCAGCTCTTTTTCGTTGTTGGACGTGATGAAGACCAAGGGACGGT
>JBJTVI010000137.1:0-5948 GCA_046081145.1 Rubrivivax sp. | reverse complement strand
CGCCACCGATTGCAGCACCTTGAAGGCGGGCACGGAGGTGTCGCGCTGCAGCGGCTCGCGCCACGGCTCGCCCATGCGCCAAGTGATGGCTGCCACCACCGGCGTGAGCATCGTCGGCCCTCGGCGCAGCACGATGCCCGTCTCGCCCGAGGCCAGGCGCACGCAGCTGCCCGGCGGGTAGATGCCCAGCTCCTTGATGAGCGCATGGGCCATGGGGTTGGTGGCCTCGCGCAGGAACAGCTCGCGGCCCGCGCGGTCGGGCGTCATGGCCGGACGCGAGGCGCGCGGGCTGAGCTTGGCGCAGTAGCTGTCGGCCAGGCGCAGCAGCTGCGCCTTCTCCTCCACCGCCGAAAGGCCCAGCGGGTAGCCGGTGCCGTCCAGGCGCTCGTGGTGCTGCTCCACGGCGCGCAGCCAGTCCTCGTCGCGCACGCCCCCGGCCTCCAGCATGGCCCGGCTCTGGGCCGGGTGCTGCAGGATCACGTTGCGCTCCTGGGGCGTAGGCGAGCGGCCGGAGTGCGCGAGGTCGCTTTGCAGCTCCAGCATGGCCAGGTTCATCGTCAGCGCGGCCTTGAAGGTGCTCACCATCGCCGCCACGTCCCAGCCCAGGCGCTGGGCCACGAGCCGCGTCACGATCGCGGTGTGCAGGGCGTGCCGCAGCGCGTACTCCACCTTGGGCCCGCTGCGTTCGCGCAGGGCCATGAGCATGGCGAAATCGGGGTCCTGGGCCACGAGCTCGAGCACCGGCGTGGAGGCCTCGTCCAACGCCTGGTCCAGGCTCGGCTGGCGCGAGTTGGAGAGGATGCTGCCCATGCGTGCCGTGCAGGTGGCCCACGACTCCACCGGGCAGGCGGGGCGGGCCGTGTCGGCCTCGGGCTCCTCGGGCGGCAGCTCGTCCACGCGCACCAGTGAGCCGCGGTCGCACAGCGCGATCAGCTGCTCCTCCGTATCGATGCGGAAGTTGCGATTGAGCAGCAACTGGCCCCCGCGGTCGAGCACGGCGAATGGCAAGGGTTCCTGCAGGCGCACGCGGTGCTTGACGGAAGACAGGGGAATGAAGGTCATCGCGCGGGGTTCGTTACGGGTCGTTACGACTCGGGTCTCAAGGGTGTCGGCCCTCTGGCGGCCCCCCTTGAGCCGCAAGGTGTGCAATCCGCCACGCCTTCCGGGGCCAGAATGTCGCCATGGACGCCTCCCCGCCTTTTTCCATCCGCCCGGCCACGCCCGGCGACTGCCCGGCGATCGTCGGGCTGATCGGCGAGCTCGCCGAGTTCGAGCGGCTCACCCACCTGGTGGTGGTCACGCCCGAAGCACTGGACACGCACCTCTTCGGCCCGCACCCGGCGGCGCAGGCCACGGTGGCCGAGCGCGCGGGCGCGATCGTGGCCTTCGCGCTGACCTTCACCAACTTCTCCACCTTCCTCGGGCGGCCGGGCCTGTACCTGGAGGATCTCTACGTGCAGCCGGCCCACCGCGGCCAGGGCCTCGGGCGCGCGCTGCTGCGGCACCTGGCGCAGCTGGCCGTGGAGCGTGGCTGTGGCCGCTTCGAGTGGAGCGTGCTCGACTGGAACGCCCGGGCCATCGGCTTCTACGAGGCGATGGGCGCCACCGTGATGCCCGACTGGCGCCTCTGCCGCGTCACCGGCCCGGCGCTGCAGGCGCTGGGCCGCTCGTCGGGCGCTTGACGATGGCCCGCCGCCTGGCCAGGAGACCCGACATGCCCGAGAGCCTCGAGGCGAGCCGCACGCCCACGCACACCGGCCCCAGTGGCAACGCCGTGGACCGCCACCCCGCGATTCACGCCGGCTTCCATTGGCAGGTACCCCGAGCGACCAACATCGCCGAGGCTTGCTGCACCCGCTGGGCGCGCACCCAGCCGAAGGCAGTGGCCATCCGCTGGGAGCACGAGGACGGCCGCCGCGCCGCCTACACCTACGGCGAGCTGCAGGCCACTGCCAACCGCCTGTCCAATGCCCTGCGCGCGTGCGGCGTGCAGCGTGGCGACCGCGTGGCCATCGTCATGCCCCAGCGCTTCGAGACGGCGGTGGCGCACATCGCCGTCTACCAGCTCGGCGCGGTGGCCATGCCGCTTTCCATGCTCTTCGGGCCCGAGGCGCTGGAGTACCGCCTCGGCCACAGCGAAGCGGCGGTGGCCATCGTCGACGAGAGCGCCATCGACAACGTGCGCGCGGTGCGCGCCGCGGTGCCGGGGCTGCGCACGGTGCTGGCCGTGGGCGGCGCGCAAGGGCAGGGCGATCTCGACTGGACGGCCACGCTTGCGGCGCACGGCCCGCGCTTCACGGCCGTGCGCACGAAGGCCGACGAAGCGGCGGTGCTCATCTACACCAGCGGCACCACCGGCCCGCCCAAGGGCGCGCTCGTGCCGCACCGGGCCATGATCGGCAACCTCAGCGGGTTCGTGTGCAGCCAGAACTGGTTCGGGTTCGGCGAGCAGGGGCCCGGCACGCGGGCCGTGTTCTGGTCACCAGCCGACTGGGCCTGGACGGGTGGGCTCATGGACGCGCTGCTGCCCACGCTCTACTTCGGGCGCGAGATCGTGGCCTATCAGGGGCGCTTTGCGCCTGAGCGCGCCTTCGAGCTGATCGAGCGCCACGGCGTGACGCACACCTTCCTCTTTCCGACCGCGCTCAAGGCCATGATGAAGGCGGTGCCCGCGCCGCGTGCACGCTACCGCCTCGAACTGCGCGCAATCATGAGTGCGGGCGAGGCGGTGGGAGATGCCGTCTTTGCATGGTGCCGAGACGCGCTGGGCGTGGTCGTCAACGAGATGTTCGGCCAGACCGAGATCAACTACATCGTGGGCAACTGCACGCGCACGCTCGATGCCAGCGGCCGCGAGGCGCCCGGCTGGCCCGCCCGCCCGGGCAGCATGGGCCGCGCCTACCCCGGGCACCGCGTGGCGGTGATCGACGACGAAGGCCGCGAGTGCCCGCGCGGCACCCCTGGGGACGTCGCCGTGCATCGGCTGGACGTGCACGGCCAGCCCGACCCCGTCTTCTTCCTGGGCTACTGGAAGAACGAGGCGGCCACGCGCGCCAAGTACACCGGCGACCCCGCCTCGAGCTGGTGCCGCACCGGCGACATGGCGGTGATGGACGAAGACGGCTACCTCTGGTACCAGGGCCGCAGCGACGACATGTTCAAGGCCGCGGGCTACCGCATCGGCCCGAGCGAGATCGAGAACTGCCTGGTGAAGCACCCGGCGGTGGCCAATGCGGCCGTGGTGCCCAAGCCCGACGCCGAGCGCGGCGCGGTGGTCAAGGCCTACATCGTGCTGGCCGCTGGCCATGCGGGCGACGAAGCGCTCGTGGCTGCGCTGCAGCAGCACGTGCGCGGCAAGCTTGCACCCTACGAGTACCCCAAGGAGATCGAATTCATCGAGGCCCTGCCCATGACCACCACCGGCAAGGTGCAGCGCCGCGTGCTGCGGCTGCGCGAGGAGGAGCGGGCGAGGGGAAGTCCACAGTGAGCACCCGCCCCGCACCTGGCGCCCGCAGCGGTGCCGGCTCTCGTACCGGCTCCCGTACCGGCTCCCGTACCGCCGCCCCGGTCCTCGACGCCCAGCGCCTGTGGCGTCTGGCCCGCCTGGGCGGGCTCGCCCTGTCGGCGGACGGCACGCGCGCGGCCTGTACCGTCACGCAGCCCGATGTGCAGGGCAACACGATGCGCGCGAGCTTGTGGCTGCTGCCCGTGCAGGGGCGCGGCCTGCCTCGCCGCCTCACTGCCTGCGGCGACAAGGATGGCGCGCCCGCCTGGTCGCCCGACGGCACGCGCCTGGCCTTCACGGCGCGGCGCCGCCACGCAGGCGTGCTCGACGCCTCGCCTCAGCTGTACGTGATCGAGGCCGACGGCGGCGAGGCCCGGCGCGTGAGCGACTTCGCCCCGGGCGTGGAGGCCTTTCGCTGGACGCCTGACGGCGGCGGCATCGTGTTCGTCAGCTGGCTGTGGCCGGGCCTGCGCGGCCTGGCCGCGCAGGTGCGGCGACTGCAGCAGGAGCGCGCGCGCCTGGCCAGCGGCTACGTCACCTCCGAAGGCCAGTACCAGCACTGGGACCGCTTCCTGCCGCAGGGCCGTGTGCCGCGGCTGTGCCACCTCGATCTGGCCAGCGGCCGCGTGCGCGACCTCTTCGAGGGCACCACGCTCGAGCTGCCGCGGGCCGACCCCGGCCTGGAGCACTTCGACCTCAGCCCCGACGGACGCAGCCTCGTCTTCGTGCACGACCCCGCCGCGCGCAAGGCCAGCTCGCACTGCTGCGAGCTGGTGGAGCTGAACCTGCGCAGCCGGCGCACGCGCGTGCTCGGCGCCGCTGGCGTGTGGGACTTTGCCGGCCCGCGCTACAGCCCGAGTGGCACCCGCCTGGCCGTGGTGGCCGCGCGCCGCGGGGAGGTGCACACTGCCTTCGGGCACCTCGCCGTATTCGACGTGGCGAGCGGCTTTGCCGGCCACACCGTGCCGGGCGAGCTCGACGTGCAACCCACCCTGCGCTGGTCGGCCGATGGGATGCAGCTCTTCTTCCTCGCCGACGAGCAGGGGCGCTGCCATGTGTGGCGGCACCGGCTCGACACGGCGCGCATCGAGCAGGTGGTGCAAGGGGGCACGGTGCTCGCCTTCGAGCCCGGCCCGCAGGCCGACCCGTGCATCGTGACGCTGGCCGACTCCGCGCTGCATCCGCCGCGCATCCACGTGCACGCACCGGGGGCCGAGCCGCGGCGCCTGGAGCGCTTCAACGATGCCGAACTCGCGGGCGTGGAGCTCGGCCGCGTGGAGGCGCGCACCGTCACGGGCGGTCTGGGCGAGCCGGTGCAGATGTGGCTGGTGTATCCGAGCGGCTTCGACCCGCGCCGCCGCCACCCGGTGTGCCACGTGATCCACGGCGGGCCCTACGTGGCCAGCGGCGACAGCTTCTCCTGGCGCTGGAACGCTCACGTGCTCGCCAGCCGCGGGATGGTCGTGGCGATGGTGAACTACCACGGCTCCAGCGGCTTTGGCTGGGCCTTCCGGCACGCCATCGTCGGCCGCCAGGGCGAGCTCGAGGGGCAAGACCTGGAGGCCGCCACCGACTTGCTGCGGCGCCAGCGCTGGGCCGACCCCGCGCGCATCCACGCTGCGGGCGGCAGCTACGGCGGCTATCTCGTGGCCTGGCTCAACGGCCACGCGCCGGCGGGGCGTTACCGCAGCATCGTGTGCCACGCGGGTGTCTTCGACCGCGTGGCCACCTGGAGCGCCGATTCCTACACCGAGCGCCATCGCGACCTGGGCGCCACCTACTGGGACGACCCCGCGCGCGTGCAGGCGCAAAGCCCCGTCACCTTCGCCGGGGCCATGCACACGCCCACCTTCGTCACGCACGGCGCGCTCGACTACCGCGTGCCCGACCACAACGGGCTGGCCCTCTACAACACGCTGCAGGCGCGCGGCGTGCCGGCGCGGTTGCTGTGGTTCCCCGACGAGAACCACTGGGTGCTCAAGCCGCAGAACTCGCTGCAGTGGTATGGCGAGGTGCTCGGCTGGCTCGAGCACCCGCCGGCGCTCAGCGCGTCGCCGCGCGCAGGAAGTCCTCGATCCCCGCTCGCACCGCGCGCGCCAGCCGCGCACGGAACTCGGGATCCAGCAGCAGCGCCTCCTCCGCCGGGTTCGACACGAAAGCCTGCTCGACGAGCACGGCCGGCATCGAGGTGACCAGGCGGATCGGCGCGTAGTTGAAGCCGCCCACCAGGCCGAAGTCGGGCAGCCCGGTTTCGGCCAGCAGGCGCTGCTGGATGGCGGCGGCCAGGTCACGGCCCACGGCGTGCTTGTAGTAGGTGCTGGCGCCGGCCGCGCGCAGGTAGCCCAGCGTCGTGTCGGCCGAGTTGGCGTGCACGCTCACGAAGAGCGCGGCCTGCGAGGCCACGACGCGGCGCGCGCGCTCGCGCAGCGTCGGGTCTTCGTCG
>JBJTVI010000136.1:0-12979 GCA_046081145.1 Rubrivivax sp. | reverse complement strand
AGACCGGCGCGAAAGTGAGCGAAAGCGATGATGCAGCAGTACAGGGCGAACTCGTACCTGTTCGGGGGCAACGCCCCCTACGTCGAGGAACTCTACGAGGCCTACCTCGACAACCCGGGCAGCGTCCCGGACAACTGGCGCACCTTTTTCGACAACCTGCAGCACCTGCCTGCGGTCGACGGGTCGGGCAGCCGCGACGTCGCCCACGCCCCGGTCGTGGAGAGCTTCGCGCAGCGCGCCAAGGCCAACGCCTTCGCGCTGAAGGCCAGCGAGGCCGATCTGGCCGTGGCGCGCAAGCAGGTGCACGTGCAGAGCCTGATCGCCGCTTACCGCTTCCTGGGCTCGCGCTGGGCCGATCTCGATCCGCTCAAGCGCACGGAGCGCCCGAAGATCCCGGAGCTCGAGCCGGCCTTCTACGACCTGTCCGAATCGGACATGGACATCACCTTCTCGGCGGCCAACACCTACTTCTCCAAGGCCGAGCACATGACGCTGCGGGAGATCCTGCAGGCACTGCGCGAGACCTACTGCGGCACCATTGGCGCCGAATTCATGCACTGCACCGAGCCCGTCGAGAAGCGCTGGTGGCAGGAGCGCCTGGAGAGCGTGCGCAGCAAGCCGTCCTACGGGGCCGAGAAGAAGCGCCACATCCTGGACCGGCTCACGGCCGCCGAGGGCCTGGAGCGCTACCTGCATACCAAGTACGTGGGCCAGAAGCGCTTTTCGCTCGAGGGCGGGGAGAGCTTCATCGCCTCGATGGACGAAGTGGTGCAGCACGCTGGGGAGCGTGGCGTGCAGGAGATTGTGATCGGCATGGCCCACCGCGGCCGCCTGAACGTGCTCGTCAACACCCTGGGCAAGATGCCCAAGGACCTGTTCGCGGAGTTCGATCACACCGCGCCGGAAAACCTGCCGGCCGGTGACGTCAAGTATCACCAGGGCTTTTCCAGCGACATCAGCACGGTCGGCGGCCCCGTGCACCTGAGCCTGGCCTTCAACCCCTCCCACCTGGAGATCGTCAACCCGGTGGTCGAGGGCTCGGTCAAGGCCCGGATGGATCGCCGCGGTGACAACGTGGGCGACCAGGTGCTGCCCGTGCTGGTGCACGGCGACGCTGCCTTTGCCGGTCAGGGTGTGGTGATGGAGACGCTCGCCCTTGCGCAGACACGTGGCTACTTCACGGGCGGCACGGTGCACATGGTGGTGAACAACCAGATCGGCTTCACCACGAGCGACCCGCGCGACACGCGCTCGCCGCTGTACTGCCGCGACGTCGTCAAGATGATCGAGGCGCCGGTGCTGCACGTGAACGGCGACGACCCCGAGGCAGTGGTGCTGTGCACGCAGCTGGCGATGGACTATCGCCAGCAGTTCAAGAAGGACGTGGTGGTCGACATCGTGTGCTTCCGCAAGCTCGGCCACAACGAGCAGGACACGCCGAGCCTGACGCAGCCGCTGATGTACAAGAGGATCGCCCAGCACCCGGGCACGCGCAGGCTCTACGGCGACAAGCTCGTGGCGCAGGGCGTGCTGCCGCCCGACGGCCCGGATGACATGGTCAAGGCCTTTCGTGCCGCGATGGATGCGGGCAAGCACACGGCCGACCCGGTGCTCACCAACTTCAAGAGCCAGTACGCGGTGAACTGGGCGCCGTTCCTGGGGCGCAAGTGGACGGACGCGGCCGACACCGCGCTGCCGCTGGCCGAGGTCAAGCGCCTGGCCGAGCGGATCACGACCATCCCTGGCAACTTCAAGGTCCACCCGTTGGTGGAGAAGGTGATTGCCGACCGCGCCGCCATGGGCCGCGGCGATTTCAACGTCGACTGGGGCATGGGCGAGCACCTGGCCTATGCCTCACTCGTAGCCAGCGGCTACGCGGTGCGCCTGTCGGGCGAGGACTGCGGGCGTGGCACCTTCGTGCACCGTCACGCCGTGCTGCACGACCAGAACCGCGAGAAGTGGGACACCGGCAGCTACATCCCGCTGCAGAACGTGGCCGAGGGGCAGGCGCCCTTTGTCGTCATCGACTCCATCCTGTCGGAGGAGGCAGTGCTCGGCTTCGAGTACGGCTACGCGAGCGCAGAGCCCAACACGCTCACGATCTGGGAGGCGCAGTTCGGCGACTTCGCCAACGGCGCCCAGGTGGTGATCGACCAGTTCATCGCCTCGGGCGAGGTCAAGTGGGGCCGCGTCAACGGCCTGACCCTGATGCTTCCCCACGGCTACGAAGGCCAGGGCCCGGAGCACAGCTCGGCACGCCTGGAGCGCTTCATGCAGCTGGCGGCCGACAGCAACATGCAGATCTGCCAGCCCACTTCGGCCAGTCAGATTTTCCACCTGCTGCGCCGGCAGATGGTGCGACAGTTCAGGAAGCCGTTGATCATCTTCACGCCCAAGTCGCTGCTGCGCAACAGGGACGCCACGTCCCCGCTGTCGGAGTTCACCAAGGGGGAGTTCCGCACCGTCATCGGCCCCTCGCGCGACGAGGTGGAGGGCGAGAAGGTCAGGCGCGTCGTCGTGTGCTCGGGCAAGGTCGCCTACGACCTCATCCGCCGGCGCGACGAGAAGAAGGCCTGGGACGTGGCCATCGTGCGGGTCGAGCAGCTCTACCCGTTCCCGCACAAGGCCTTCTCAGCCGAAATGAAGCGCTTCGCGAACGCCACCGAGGTGGTGTGGTGCCAGGACGAGCCGCAGAACCAGGGTGCCTGGTTCTTCGTGCAGCACCTGGTGCACGAGAACATGCTCGAAGGGCAGAAGCTCGGCTACGCCGGGCGCCCGGCCTCGGCCTCGCCGGCGGTGGGCTACTCGCACCTGCACCAGGAACAGCAGAAGGCCCTGCTTGACCAGGCCTTCGGCAAGCTCAAGGGCTTCGTGCTGACCAAGTGAGCGCCACGCGGCGCACCTGACACCGCCGGCCGGCGTACGGCCGGCCCGAGATGCAAGGTCGGCCCGAGGCCGGCCACAACTAGAACACGAGAAGGAACATGGCAATCGTTGAAGTGAAAGTCCCGCAGCTGTCGGAGTCCGTGGCCGAGGCCACGCTGCTGCAGTGGAAGAAGAAGCCCGGGGAGGCGGTCGCCGCCGACGAGATCCTCATCGAGATCGAGACCGACAAGGTGGTGCTCGAGGTGCCGGTGCTGGCCGCCGGTGTGCTGGCCGAGCACGTGGTGGCCGATGGCGGCACGGTGGTGAGCGATCAGCTCATCGCACGCATCGACACCGAGGCTCGGGCCGGTGCCGCGCCGGCCCTGGCGCCGGCCCCCGCCGCCCCTGCGGCTGCCGCTGACAAAGCCGGTTCGAAGGCGGGCATGGCGATGCCCGCCGCGGCCAAGCTGATGGCCGACCACGGCCTGTCGCCCGGCTCGGTGCCGGGCACAGGGCGGGATGGCCGGGTGACCAAGGGTGACGTACTTGGGGCGGTGGCTGCACCGAAGGCGGCTGCGTCTGCGCCGGCGGTCGCCGTGCCGGTGGCCCCGGCAGTGGCGCGTCCACTCCCTGCGGCGGCTGCCCCGTTGAGCGTGAACCTCGGGGACCGGCCGGAGCAGCGCGTGCCGATGTCTCGCCTGCGTGCACGCGTGGCCGAGCGGTTGCTGCAGTCGCAGGCCACCAACGCGATCCTCACCACCTTCAACGAGGTCAACATGGCCCCGGTGATGGAGATGCGCAAGCGCTTCCAGGAGCGCTTCGAGAAGGAGCACGGCGTCAAGCTCGGCTTCATGAGCTTCTTCGTCAAGGCGGCGGTGGCGGCCTTGAAGAAGTACCCCGTGCTCAACGCCAGCGTGGATGGCAACGACATCGTCTACCACGGCTACTTCGACATCGGCATCGCGGTGGGTTCGCCGCGCGGCCTGGTGGTGCCGATCCTGCGCGATGCCGACCAGATGTCCTTCGCCGACATCGAGAAGAAGATCGCCGAGTTCGGCGTCAAGGCGCGCGACGGCAAGCTCTCCATCGACGAGCTCTCCGGCGGCACCTTCTCCATCAGCAACGGCGGCGTCTTCGGCTCGATGCTCTCCACCCCCATCATCAACCCGCCGCAAAGCGCCATCCTGGGCGTGCATGCCACCAAGGACCGCGCGGTGGTTGAGAACGGACAGGTCGTCGTGCGGCCGATGAACTACCTGGCGATGAGCTACGACCACCGCATCATCGACGGGCGTGAGGCCGTGCTCGGCCTGGTCACCATGAAGGAGGCGCTCGAGGATCCGGCGCGCCTGCTCTTCGACATCTGAAGGGCGTGCGATGAGCCAGACCTTCGACGTCATCGTGATCGGGGCCGGCCCGGGTGGCTACGTGGCGGCTATCCGCGCCGCGCAGCTCGGCCTGAAGACGGCCTGCATCGACGAGTGGAAGAACGCCGCCGGCGGCCCGGCACCGGGCGGCACCTGCACCAACGTGGGCTGCATCCCGAGCAAGGCGCTGCTGCAGTCCAGCGAGCACTACGAGCACGCCTCGCTGCACTTTGCCGAGCACGGCATCGGCGTGGCCGGGCTGAGCCTGGATGTCCGGAAGATGATTGGCCGCAAGGACGCGGTCGTGAAGCAGAACAACGACGGCATCCTCTACCTCTTCAAGAAAAACAAGGTCAGTTTCTTCCATGGCCGTGGCTCCTTCGTGAAGGCCGTCGAGGGCGGGTGGGAGATCGCGGTGAGCGGCGCGAGCGCCGAGACCCTCGTGGGCCGGCAGGTCGTCGTGGCCACCGGTTCGCGCGCCCGTGCCCTGCCGGGCCTGCCCTTCGACGAGGAGCGCGTGCTCAGCAACGACGGCGCGCTGCGCCTGGGCACCGTGCCGCGCACGGTGGGCATGATCGGTTCGGGCGTGATCGGTCTGGAGATGGGTTCGGTGTGGCGTCGCCTCGGGGCGCAGGTGACCGTGCTCGAGGCCATGCCCGCCTTTCTGCCTGCCGTGGACGAGACCATCGCCAAGGAGGCGCACAAGGCCTTCACGAAGCAGGGCCTGCACATCGAGCTGGGCGTGAAGGTGGGCGAGGTGGCGGTGTCCGACAGCGGCGTGCAGGTGCCGTGGACCGATTCCAAGGGCCAGGCGCACACGCTGGAGGTCGAGCGCCTGATCGTCTCCATCGGACGCGTGCCCCATACCGAGGGCCTGGGTGCCTCGGCCGTGGGGCTGCAGCTCGACGAGCGCGGGGCGGTCGTGGTGGACGACGACTGCCGCACCAGCCTGCCAGGGGTGTGGGCAGTGGGTGACGTGGTACGC
This sequence comes from Rubrivivax sp., assembly GCA_046081145.1. GTDB lineage: Bacteria > Pseudomonadota > Gammaproteobacteria > Burkholderiales > Burkholderiaceae_C > Rubrivivax. Next base: position 7,762 of record JBJTVI010000136.1, on the reverse strand, counting down.
GGGCCCATGCTGGCGCACAAGGCCGAAGAAGAGGGCGTGGCCGTGGCCGAGCGCATCGCCGGGCAGCACGGGCATGTGGACTTCGACATCATCCCTTGGGTGATCTACACGAGCCCCGAGATCGCCTGGGTCGGCCGCACCGAGCAGCAGCTCAAGGCGCAGGGCCGGGCCTACAAGGCCGGCACCTTTCCGTTCCTGGCCAACGGACGGGCGCGGGCGCTGGGCGACACCACGGGCCTCGTGAAATTCCTGGCGGACGCCGCCACCGACGAGATCCTGGGCGTGCACATCGTCGGGCCCATGGCCAGCGAGCTGATCGCCGAGGCGGTGGTGGCCATGGCCTTCCGCGCCAGCAGCGAGGACATCGCCCGCATCTGCCACGCGCATCCTTCGCTGTCCGAGGCCACCAAGGAAGCGGCACTGGCGGTGGACAAGCGCACGTTGAACTTCTAGTCCTGGCGTGGGCGTTCGAGCTGATTACGAGGCGGCGCTCGCGCAGCGCGGCTTCGCGAGCGACCCCGCCCAGCTGCGCGCCATCGATGCCCTGGAGCGCTGCGAGAACGAGTGGATCGCCTACAAGAGCCGGCGCACCAACGCGGTGACGCGCATGCTCGTGCGCCCGCCGATCCCGCGCGGCGTCTACATGTGGGGCGGAGTGGGCCGGGGCAAGAGCTTCCTGATGGACGTCTTCTTCCACAGCGTGCCGCTGCGGCGCAAGACGCGTCTGCACTTCCACGAGTTCATGCGCGAGGTGCACCGCGAACTGCATGAGCTCAAGGGCACGGTGAACCCGCTCGACGAGCTCGGCCGGCGTATCGCCAAGCGCTTCCGGCTCATCTGCTTCGACGAGTTCCACGTGGCCGACGTCACCGACGCGATGATCCTGCATCGGCTGCTCGAAGCCCTCTTTGCCAACCGCGTGAGCATCGTCACGACCTCGAACTTCCGGCCAGATGCGCTCTACCCTGACGGGCTGCACCGGGAGCGCATCCTGCCGGCCATCGAACTGCTCGAGCGGCGGCTCGAGGTCGTCAACGTGGACGCCGGAACCGACTACCGCCAGCGTGTACTCGAGCATGTCCAGACCTACCACTGGCCGCTGGACGACCCGGCCGAGGCTGCCCTGGCACGAGCCTTCGCGGAACTGGCCGACGCGCGGGAGGAGGGCAGCGCAACGCTCCAGATCGAGCAGCGCACGGTGAGCGCGCGGCGCCGCGCCGGCGGGGTGGTGTGGTTCGACTTCAAGTCCCTGTGCGGCGGGCCGCGCTCGCACCATGACTACCTGGAGATCGCCTCGCGCTTCCACACCGTGCTGCTCTCGGGCGTGCCGCGCATGTCGCCGCGGCTGGCCAGCGAGGCGCGGCGCTTCACCTGGCTCGTGGACGTTCTCTACGATCGTCGCGTGCGGCTAGTGCTGTCGGCCGAGTGTCCGGCCGAGGAGCTGTATCTCCAGGGGCCGCTGGCGCACGAGTTCCCGCGCACCGTCTCGCGGCTGCAGGAGATGAGCTCCGAGGCTTTCCTGAACAGCGGGCGGCGCGATGTGGATACGCGCCTGACCTGAAGCCTCCCGCCGGGGCGCGGAGCCCTGGCCGGGGGACCCGTCTACAGCGGCTCGATGCGCACCACGGCCAGCGAGAGGTTGTCTCCGCCTCCGCGCGCACGCTGACGGGCCCGTCCGATCAGGATCTCGCAGGCTTCCCGCGGGGTGGCGAGGTGGACGGTGGTGCCCAGTTCGCGTTCGCTGAAGTAGCTCCACAGCCCGTCGCTGCCGGCCAGGAGCGTGTCGCCGGCTCCCAGCGCGCCGAGCTCGTGGATCGCCATCGGCGGGTCCTGCGTGGCGCCCAGGCACCCGGTGAGCAGATTGGACTGCGGGTGGCTGCGCGCAGCCTCCTCGGTGAGCTTGCCTGCCGAAACCAGCTGCTGGACATAGGAGTGGTCCAGGCTGCGCCACGCCGCCGAGGAGCCCTTGAAGTGGTAAACCCGCGAGTCACCCGCATGGACCGACCACCCTACCGGCCCCGGCAGCACCAGGAACGCTGCCAGCGTGCTGTGGGGCTCCTCCTCCGAGGAGATGGCCGTGAGCTTGATCATGAGGTGGGATTCGCTCACGAGCTGGTGCAGCAGCTGGGCCGGGTCGTCCGACTCGGGCATGAAGCGCTCGAAGATCTGCCCGCAGGTGAGCAGCACCTGGTCGGCCGCCTTGCGGCCGCCGCTCTTGCCGCCCATGCCGTCGGCGACGATGGCCAACAGGCAGGCGCCCACGCGCGGGTGGCGCAGGATCGCGACCTGGTCCTGCTGGTAGGGGCGGTCCCCCTGGTGCGTGCCCGTGGCGGCGGACAGCCGGAACTTCTTGAGCACGGCATTCATGAAGCGCCACTATAAACTCGCGCGGTGGCCGCGGCGCCGGTGCGGGGCGGCATGAGGACATGGACGACAACCTGCACTCCCCTGCGCGCGAGCTCATCGAGCTGCGCATCGCACACGCTGACCTCGACATGCTCATCGATGCAGCAGGCGCGGGAGCCTCGGTGGACGAACTCACGCTGCGGCGCCTGAAGAAGCGGCGCCTGGCCCTGCGCGACCGGATCTCGCAACTGGAACGGTTTCTCGAGCCGCCCGAGCCAGCCTGAGAGTGGCGATGGACCTTCCCGACGCGGTGGAGGCCGCCTTCCTGCCCGCCGGCCCGCTTGCCCGTGCACAGCCGGGCTTTCGTCCGCGTGAGCCGCAGCAGCGCATGGCGCGCGAGGTGGCCCAGGCCATCGAGGCCCGCGGCACGCTCGTGGCCGAGGCCGGAACGGGGGTGGGCAAGACCTACGCCTATCTGGTGCCGCTGCTGCTGTCGGGCCGCCGCGCGCTGGTGAGCACCGCCACCAAGAGCCTGCAGGACCAGCTCTTCCTGCGCGATCTACCGCGGCTGGCGCAGGCCCTGGGCGTGCCCGCCCGGCTGGCGCTGCTCAAGGGCCGTGCGAGCTACCTGTGCCTGTACCGCCTTGGCCAGGCCCGAAGCCGAGCCCACTGGCCCGAGCGGGGCTCTCTCGCGTTGCTGGCGCGCATCGAGGCCTGGGCTGCGCATACCGTAAGTGGCGATCTGGCCGAGCTTCCCGGCCTGGACGAGTCGTCGCCGCTCGTGCCCATCGTTTCCTCCACTCGGGAGAACTGCCTGGGCAGCGAGTGCCCGGAGTTTGCCCGCTGCCACGTGGTCAAAGCACGACGCGAGGCCATGGCGGCCGATCTGGTGGTCGTCAACCACCACCTCTTCTTCGCCGACCTGACCCTGCGCGAGACGGGCATGGCCGAGCTCCTGCCCACGGTCGATGCAGCGGTCTTCGACGAGGCGCACCAGCTCGTCGACGCCGGGCTCGGCTTCCTGGGCACGAGCCTGGGCACCGGCCAGCTCGCCGACATCGCGCGCGATCTGCAGGTGGCCGGCCTGCGCGAGGCCCGCGGGCTGCGCCCCTGGGTCGAGCTGGCCGTGCGGCTGGAGCAGGGCGGGCGCGCGCTGCGCCAGGCGCTTGCGCTCGGCAGCCGCTCGGCGGGGGCAGTCGCGCGACTGCCCTGGCGCGAGGTTTCTTCCCAGGAGTCGGTGGCACGCTGCCTGCAGGAGGTCCAGGATGCAGCCGCGGAGGTTCGCGCGGCGCTCGAGGCCGTGCTGGAACTGCACCCGGAGTTGCGGCGGCTGGGCGAGCGCGTCGAGGCCCTGCAGGGCGCTTGCGCGTCCTTCGGGCAGGAAGCGGGTCCGGACCGGGTCCGATGGGTCGAGGTCGGGGCCTCATGGGCGCGTTTCGTCGAGTCCCCGCTGGATATCGCCCGGGCCCTCACGGAGCAACGCGAGCGAGCGCGCCAAGCCTGGATCTTCACGTCCGCGACGCTGGGGGATGACGAGCGGCTGGCCTGGTTCGTCTCGCGCACCGGCACGACCGACGCCACGGTGCTGCGGGTGGGCAGCCCCTTCGACTACGCCGAGCAGGCCCGGTTGTGGGTGCCGAACCCCTTTCCACGGCCGGCTGCGCCGGAGCATCCGGCGGAGGTCGCGCGGCTGGCGGCCCGCTGCGCGGGGCTGCTGGGCGGGCGCACCTTCGTGCTCACCACGACCCTGCGCGTGCTGCCCCTCGTGGCGCGCCTGTTGCGCGAGGCGCTGGCCTCGGTGTACCCGCCCATCGAGGTGCTGGTGCAGGGCGAGCAGCCGCGCCGGGCGCTGGTGCAGCGCTTCGGCGACGGAAGGGGGCGTCTGCTCATCGGCTCGCAAAGCTTCTGGGAAGGGATCGACATGCCCGGCGACGCCCTGCAGTGCGTGGTGATCGACAAGCTTCCGTTTCCACCCCCCGACGATCCGCTGGTCGAGGCGCGGGGCCGCCAGATCCGCGCGCGTGGAGGCGAGCCCTTCGCGGAGGTCTTCGTGGCGGAGGCCGCCGTCTCGCTCAAGCAGGGGGCGGGCCGCCTCATCCGCACCGAGCGCGACGAGGGGCTGCTCGTGGTGTGCGATCCCCGCTTGTCACACATGGGCTACGGGCGCCGGCTGCAGGCGGCCCTGCCGCCGATGCGCCCGCTCTCGGAGATCGCGGAGGTGGTCTCGTGGCTGCAGGGGCTGGCGACCCGGCACGGCCCGGCCTGAAGGCTGACGCGCTCGAGAAGACCTACCAGATCCGCCACCAGGGGCGGGTGGAAGAGGCAGGCGAGGCGGGCCCCGCCGCCACCAGGAACCGGCTGCGGGGAAAGTTCGTGCGCAGGACGCGCTGCGCGGCGTCGCGCAGATCGTTCAGGCCCAGCTTGTCATAGCTCTCGGCCATGATGGCCAGCCCCTCTTCGGCCGCCGGTGCCCGATCGAACTCCGTGACGGCCTGCCGCGCGCGGTTGGCCGCTGCCAGGTAGGCACCCCGCCGGAGGTAGTAGCGGGCCACGCTCACCTCGTGGTCGGCCAGTGCGTTGACGATGTAGTCCATGCGCAGCCGGGCGTCGTCGGCATAGCGCGAGGAGGGGAACTGGGTCACGAGCTGGTTGAAGGCCTGCCAGGCATCCCGCGAGGCGCGCTGATCCCGCTCGGCCACGGATTGCCCGGAGAGCCGGCCCAGCAGCCCGGTGCCGTCACTGAAGTTCATGAGGCCGCGCAAATACAAGGCGTAATCGAAGGCCGGGCTCGAGGGGTGCAGCTTGATGAATCGGTCGATGGTGGCCAGTGCCGTCGTGCGCTCGGTGGAGCGCCACTGCGCATAGGCGAGGTCGAGCAGGGCCTGCTGCCCCAGCAGCGTGCCGGTGGCGCGTGCATCGATGCGCTCGAGCGTCTTGATGGCCCGCTCCCAGGCGCCTCCGGCGAGGTCGGACTTCGCCTCTGCATACAATCGTTCGAGATTCTCGCCACCGGCCGCATCGCGGTCTCGGGTGGTCCCGCAACCGGCCAGCGCAAGGGTGGTCAGCAGCGCCGCAGCGGCGCGCCGCCACGAGCGCTTCACACGAGGTGGGCTGCTGCAGCCCGGGTCGACTTGACGCATCCGGCCGATTATAGGGAGGGCCATTCCCAGGCCCCGGGCGAAGGCGTGCGCGGGTACGCGGTCGAGCCCCCGGAAGCGGCTGAAGCCACCGAGCCCACCGAGCCCGGCACCGAGCGGCGCGAGGTGCTTGCCGGCGCCCACTGGCATGGCCAGCGCCTGGACAAGGCGCTGGCGCAGGCCGTCCCGGAGTTTTCCCGCAGCCACCTGCAGCAGCTCATCGAGGGCGGACATGTCGAGGTGGCAGGGCGCACCGTTCGCGCGAGCGCGCACCGGGTGCGCGCCGGGGACAGGCTGGCCATCGAGCTCGTGGAGCCCGAGCACTCTCGGGCCTTTCGGCCGGAGCCCCTGGCGCTTGACGTGGTCTACGAGGACGAGCAGGTGTGCGTGATCGACAAGCCCGCCGGGTTGGTGGTGCATCCGGGCGCGGGGAACTGGTCAGGGACGCTGCTCAACGGGCTCCTGCACCGCGACCCCGCGAGCGCGCAGCTGCCGCGCGCGGGCATCGTGCACCGGCTGGACAAGGACACCTCGGGCCTGATGGTGGTGGGGCGCACCCTGGCAGCCGTGACGGCGCTCGTACGGGCCATCGCCGCGCGTGAAGTGCAGCGCGAATACCTGGCACTGGTGCACGGACAGTGGCCCGGCCCTCGGCGCATCGAGGCTGCGCTGGGCCGTGACCCGGTCTCGCGCGTCCGCATGGCGGTGGTGGCTGGCGGCCGCCAGGCGCGAACCGACGTCGAGGTCGTCGCCCGTTCAGCCGGCTACAGTGCGCTGCGCTGCCGGCTGCATACCGGCCGCACGCACCAGATCCGGGTGCATCTCTCGCATGGCGGTCATCCGATCGTCGCCGATGCACTCTACGGAGGCCGGCCGGCGCTGGGGCTCTCGCGCCAGGCGCTGCACGCCCACCGCCTGGCCTTCTCTCATCCTCGAAGCGGCGAGCCGATGGCCTTTCGCCGGGAGCTGCCGGGCGACATGGGGGCTGCATGGGAGCAGGTGGCCGAGGAGGGGCCTGCATGATGCGGGCGTGATGCTGGTGTGATGACGGTGCAATGCCGCCCCGATCCCGGCGGGATGCCCGCTACAATCGGGAGATTCAGGCGGGAACGGCGCCTGCAGCGGGGCTGAGTACGGCCCCGCGCGGGCCGACAGGCTCCGCGGGTGCAGGCGCTTGCTGCGCGGCCGGCCCGGGCTGCGCTGGGCTGCTGCCATCGGGCGCGCGCGTGCGCCAGCCGTCGAGCGGCCTCGGCCGCAGGGGAAACCCCCCGAAATCCATCCAGGCCGAGCGGCGAAACGCCGGCGGCGACATCCAAGGGTTCCGATGAACACTGGCGAGGCCAAGATCGTCCTCGAGACCGCTTTGATCTGCGCGTCGGCTCCCGTGCCGCTGCGCGAGCTCGGCCAGCTCTTCGAGGAGCAGGTCGGGCCCGACACCCTGCGTGCCTTGCTCGAGGAGCTGGGCCGCGACTGGCAGGGCCGGGGCGTGGAACTGACCTGCGTGGCGGGTGGCTGGCGCTTCCAGAGCCGGCCCCACATGCGGGCCTACCTCGACCGCCTGCATCCCGAGAAGCCGCCGCGCTACTCGCGTGCCGTCCTGGAGACGCTGGCCATCGTGGCCTATCGGCAGCCGGTCACGCGCGGCGACATCGAAGAGATCCGCGGTGTCACCGTGACCACCCAGATCGTCAAACAGCTCGAGGACCGGGGCTGGATCGAGGCCATCGGGTTTCGGGATTCTCCCGGGCGGCCTGCCCTGTACGCCACGACTCGACAGTTCCTCGACGACCTGGGCCTGCGCAGCCTGCAGGAGCTGCCAGCCCTGGAGGCTCCTGGCGAACCGGCACCGGCCAACGCCGAGGCGGCTGCCGACGCCCTTCAGGCGGCGCTGGAATGGAGCGCGGACCCTGTGGCTGCGGCCGAGGGCCCCGCGCTGCACCCGGATGCCGACACCGAGCCAGCCCGTGCCTCGTTCACGGGCGAGCCCATTGAGTTCGACGAGACTGCTCCTGCGGAGCCCCCCCACGATGAGCGCTGACGACCCTGATAGCCCCGACCAGAAGCCCGAAGCCGGGCAGCCGGCCTCGGCCGACCCCGAGCGCGCGCGCCGCCGTCGGCGCCGCCCTGCCTCGCGCGAGGCGGCACCTGGGCAGCAGGAGGCCGGCGCCGCGGCCGTGCCAGAGGAGCATGGCGGCGACTTGCCAGGCGAAGCCCGCGCAGCTGATGCGCCTGCCTCGGCCGCGGAGGATGGCCCGGACGGCCGGCGGCGTCGCCGCAAC
>JBJTVI010000135.1:0-5522 GCA_046081145.1 Rubrivivax sp. | reverse complement strand
ACGCCGGAGCTGGTCAGCCAGATCACCGGCACGCCCAAGGACCAGTTCCTGAAGGTGTGCGAGATGCTGGCTGGCACCTCGGCGACGGACAAGGTGATGACGATCTGCTACGCACTGGGCTGGACACAGCACAGCCACGGTTCGCAGAACATCCGCACCATGGCCATGATCCAGCTGCTGCTGGGCAACATGGGCCGGCCGGGCGGCGGCGTCAACGCGCTGCGCGGGCACGCCAACGTGCAAGGCATCACCGACATGTGCGCGCTGCCCGAGAACCTCTCGGGCTACATGAACGCGCCCACGGATGCCGACGACACGCGGGCGAAGTACCTGGAGCTGCGCACCGGCAAGCCGCTGCGCGCCAACCAGATGGCCTTCACGCAGAACTTCCCGAAGTGGCACACGAGCCTGATGAAGGCCTACTACGGGAACGCGGCGACGAAGGACAACGACTTCGCCTACGACTGGCTGCCCAAGCGCGACGGGGCCTACGACGTGCTGGCCCAGTTCGAGCGCATGCAGCAGGGCAAGATGAACGGCTTCATCTGCCAGGGCTTCAACCCCCTGGCGGCCGTGCCCAACAAGAAGAAGCTGTCCTCGGGCCTGGCCAAGCTGAAGTACCTGGTCATCATGGATCCTCTGGAGACGGAAACGAGCGAGTTCTGGAAGAACTTCGGCCCGCTCAACGACGTCAAGCCCGAGGAGATCAAGACCGAGGTCTTCCGCCTGCCCACGGCCTGCTTTGCCGAGGAGACCGGCACCTTCACCAACTCCAGCCGCGTCATCAGCTGGAAGGAGAAGGCCGTCGATCCCCCGGGCGAGGCCAAGCCCGACTCGGAGATCGTCTCGCGCCTGTTCATGAAGTTGCGCGCGATGTACGCCAAGGACGGCGGCACGCTGCCCGAGCCGGTCGCAGGGCTTGCGTGGCCGTACCTCAACGGCAACGCGCCCCAGGCCGGGGAGGTGCTGCGCGAGATCAGCGGGCGTGCGCTGGAGGACGTGCTCGCGCCTGTCGACCCGAAGAACCCCAAGGAGCCGCCCAAGGTGCTCGTGAAGAAGGGCGACCAGGTGCCCAGCTTCGCCTTCCTGCGCGACGATGGCAGCACCTCCTGCGGCAACTGGATCTACTCCGGCTGCTGGGGCCCAGCGGGCAACCTCACGGCGCGTCGCGACACCAGCGACCCCACGGGTCTGGGCGTGTTCCCGAACTGGGGCTACGCCTGGCCGGGGAACCGGCGCATCCTCTACAACCGCGCGAGCGCGGATGCGAACGGCAAGCCCTGGGATCCTTCCCGCAAGTACCTGGCCTGGAACGGCACGAGCTGGGCCGGCGGTGCGGACGTGCCGGACATCCGGCCCGACGCGGCGCCCGACCAGGGCGTGGGTGCCTTCATCATGAATCCCGAGGGTGTGGCGCGGCTGCACGCGGTGGGCATGGCCGAGGGCCCCTTCCCCGAGCACTACGAGCCCTTTGAGACGCCGGTGGGCGTGAACCTGATGTGCCCGACGAACCCCAAGGCCGTCAGCAACCCGGCTGCGCGCGTCTACAAGGGCGACCTCGAGGCCTTCGGCAAGAAGGAGGAGTTCCCGTACGCGGCCACCACCTACCGGCTCACCGAGCACCTGCACTTCTGGACCAAGCACTCACGCAGCAATGCCATCGTCCAGCCCGCCCCCTTCGTCGAGATCGGCGAGGAGCTGGCCAAGGAGAAGGGCATCAAGCAGGGTGACCGCGTCAAGGTGCGCTCCAACCGGGGCGAGGTGGTGGCGGCCTGCGTCGTCACCAAGCGGATGAAGGCGCTGGACGTCAACGGCAAGAAGGTGCACCACGTCGGGATCCCCATCCACTGGGGCTTCAAGGGCGTGACGCAGAACGGCTACCTGGCCAATGCCCTGACACCGTTCGTCGGCGACGCCAACTCGCAGACGCCGGAGTACAAGGCGTTCCTGGTCAACATCGAGAAGGCTTGAGGAGGAAGCGATGGCCAGTCTTCAATCCCTCGACGTGGTGTCCCGCTCGGCCACCACGCTGCCCACCCCGCAGGTGCGCACCGCCGTGCCGCAGGTCGCCAAGCTCATCGACGAGTCCAAGTGCATCGGCTGCAAGGCCTGCCAGGTGGCTTGCATGAACTGGAACGACCTGCGTGACGACGTGGGCACCGGCATCGGCGTGCACGACAACGCGAACCCGAACGACCTCACGCCCAGCCAATGGACGGTGATGAAGTTCTTCGAGGTTGAGCCCAAGGCGGGCAGCCTCGAGTGGCTGATCCGCAAGGACGGCTGCATGCACTGCGAGGATCCTGGCTGCCTGAAGGCGTGCCCCTCACCGGGCGCGATCGTCAAGTACGCCAACGGCATCGTCGACTTCATCAGCGAGAACTGCATCGGCTGCGGCTACTGCGTCAAGGGTTGCCCCTTCGACGTCCCGCGCATCAGCGAGAAGGACAACAAGGCCTACAAGTGCACCTTGTGTTCGGACCGTGTGGGCGTGGGCCTGGAGCCCGCCTGCGTGAAGACCTGCCCGACGGGCGCCATCTCCTTCGGCACGAAGGACGACATGGTGTCCTACGGCACGAAGCGCGCCGGTGAGCTCAAGGACCGTGGCTTCCAGAACGCGGGCCTGTACAACCCCGCAGGCGTGGGCGGCACGCACGTGATGTACGTGCTCAAGCACGCCGACCGGCCTCAGCTCGAGGACCTCCCCAGCAATCCGTCGGTCAGCCCGATGGTGTCGCTGTGGAAGGGCCTGGCCAAGCCGCTGGCGGTGGCGGGCATGCTGGGCGCCGTGGTGGCGGGCTTCTTCCACTACATGAAGGTGGGCCCGATCGAAGAGAAGGCCGAAAAGGAGGAAGCGTGATGGGCAAGATGCTGCAACGCTACAACGACTCCGAGCGCATGAACCACTGGTTCATCGCCCTGACGTTCGTGCTGGCGGGCCTGTCGGGCCTGGCCTTCTTCCACCCGGGCTTCTACTTCTTCGTGCACCTCTTCGGCGGTGGGTCGTGGGCGCGCATCCTGCATCCCGTGCTCGGGCTGCTGATGTGCGCTGGCTTCCTGGTGCTGTTCATGCGCCTGTGGCGCGAGAACGTCATCACGGCGGCCGACCGCGAGTGGAGCAAGAAGATGGGCGAGATGCTGCGCGGCAACAAGGCCGCCATGCCGCCCGTGGGCAAGTACAACTACGGGCAGAAGATGACCTTCTGGGCCATGGCCGGCAGCCTGGCCGTGCTGCTGGTCACGGGCATCATGTTCTGGCGCCCGTGGTTCGCCCCGCTCTTTCCGGTGGTGGTGCTGCGTGCGGCGGTGCTGCTGCACTCGGTGGCCGCGTTGGTGCTGATCCTGGCCACCATCATGCACGTGTACGCCGCGATCTGGGTCAAGGGAACGGTGCGGGCCATGACCCGTGGCACCGTCTCCGAAGGCTGGGCCAAGGCGAACCATCCCTTGTGGCACGAGGAGATGACCAAGGGCCGTTGATGCCCCTGGCTGGCCCCGCGCCAACTGCAGCGTGGGGTCTTCGAAGAATGGCACGGGCGCCTTGGGCGCCCGTGCGCTTGAATGAGGTCTGTTTGGGCGTGCCGCGCAGGCGTGCCCGCAGGCTCGCGTGATTGAGGAACGGAAGCTCGAGATGGTTGCAACGGCCAGCGTGCGGGTGATGAGCGCGGAGGAGATCGCGGCGCGGGCAGGCGGGCAGACGCCCTTCCTGCTCTGGCCCGAGCGCGCCACGCTCTTTGCCGAGCGTGAGATGCGGCTGCGCCAGTTGGCGCGTGGCCACGCGATGGAGGACTTCCTGGGCTTCATGGCCGAGCTGGCGCACGCGCAGCACGAGGCCTTGGCAAGCTTCCCCTCGGTGCCGCTGCCCGACGGCGCGGCACTGGACCAGGCGGCCAGGCTGGGCGTGCCGCCGCTGCCGGCCGTGGACTGGCCGCGCGACCCGGCGTGGCGCCAGGCGCTGCGCAGCCTGCTGCACGCCCTGCGCGACCGCGCACCCGAAACCGCGCGCGAGGTCATCGACCGCATCGCGCAGGCCGACGACGACTGGCTCGAGGCGCAAGCTGATTGCCTGCTCACGGGCGTGATGAAGGGTCTGGACCTGGCCGGTGCGCCCCTGGTGGCGGCCGCCCTGCAGGTGTACTGGACGCACCTCGTCCTGGCTGTGCAGGCCGGCGCCAGCTCCGGCGGCCAGCCCTTCGGCCGCATCGACGACGAGACGGTGTGCCCCTGCTGCGGCAGCCGCCCGGTGGCCAGCGTCACGCGCACCAGCGGCGAGTCGCTCGGGCAACGCTACCTCACCTGCTCGCTGTGCGCCACGCAGTGGCACATGGTGCGCATCAAGTGCAGCCACTGCCTGTCGACGAAGTCGCTCGCCTACCAGGCGCTGCAGGACGCCAAGGCCGAAGGCTCCGAGGGTGTGGCCGGTGCCTCGGTGCAGGCCGAGACCTGCGAGGACTGCGGCCACTACCTGAAGATCGTGCACACCGACCGCGACCCGATGGTCGGGGCGGTGGCCGACGACCTCGCCACCCTGACGCTGGACCTGCTGGTGTCCGAGACCGGCAAGCGCCGCCACGGCGTGAACCTCATGCTGCTCTTCGGCGACCCCGGTCCCGAAGAGACGCCTCCCGACCCCGGGGAGGCGTGATGGCCCGGCCCGAGCAATCCGTCGTCGACGGTTCGAAGGCCCCGGCAGACCGGCCCGCCGCCCCGAAGGACCTGCCCTCGGTCGACCGCCTCCTGCGCTCGCCCGCCGGCGCGGCCCTGGTGGCCGAGCACGGCCACACGCTGGTGGCGCAGCAGGCGCGCACGCTGCTCGATGCGCTGCGCGGGCGTGCCGTCGCGGGGGAGCTGGCGGCCCACGAGGCGGCTGCAGCGGCCATTGAAGCGGCGCTGGCGCACCGCATCGCCGAGCGGCTGGCGCCGCACCTCCAGCGCGTCTTCAACCTCACCGGCACCGTCATCCACACCAACCTCGGCCGCGCCTTGCTGGCGGAGCCGGCGCTGCAGCACCTGCTGGCGATGATGGGCGGGCCCAACAACCTCGAGTACGACCTGCAGAGCGGCGGCCGGGGCGACCGCGACGAGGCGGTGGAGGAGCTGCTGTGCACGCTCACCGGCGCGCAGGCGGCCACGGTGGTCAACAACAACGCCGCGGCCGTGCTGCTGACCATCGCCGCGCTGGCGCGCGGGCGCGAAGTGATCGTCTCGCGGGGGGAACTGGTGGAGATCGGCGGGGCTTTCAGGATGCCCGACGTGATGGCCTCGGCCGGGGCGACGCTGGTCGAGGTGGGTACCACCAACCGCACGCATCCGCACGACTACGAGCGCGCGATCGGCGCCAACACCGCGCTCATCATGAAGGTGCACACGAGCAACTACGCGGTGCAGGGCTTCACGGCCGCGGTGGACGAGGCCGAGCTCGCACACATCGCGCGTGCGCGCGGCATCCCGCTGGTCACCGATCTCGGCAGCGGCAGCCTCGTCGACCTGGTGCAGTACGGACTTGCGGACGAACCCACGCC
>JBJTVI010000134.1:0-5006 GCA_046081145.1 Rubrivivax sp. | reverse complement strand
GTCGATGCCGCCGACATGGTCCGGGTGGTGGTGCGTCACTAGAATGGCCTGAAGCTCCAGGCCCAGCTCGTCGAGCGCCGCCTCCACGGGAGGGGCCTCACCTGGGTCGACGACGATGGCGTGTTGGCCATCGTGCAGCATCCAGACGTAGTTGTCGGTGAAGGCGGGCAGCGCGACGAGATTCATCATGACGCGTGACGAATCGATTATAGAGATGGGGCACTGGCTCCAGACCCCGCCTGGAGCCTACCTGCTTCAATGGGAGCAGGCCTGCCTGGATGCGCTGGTGAGCGATGTCTTCGGATACCACGCGCTGCAGCTGGGCCTGTCGGGGCTGGACGCGCTGCGCGCCAACCGCATGCCGCACCGTTGGCTGGCCACCGACACCCTGCACCGGCCGATGCCCCTGGCCCTGCCACGCGGCGAGGAGGACGGTGCGGGCCCTTCCCCGCACGGCTGCGCCGGCCTGCACTGCGATTTCGACGCCTTGCCCTTTGCGGCAGACAGCCTGGACCTGGTGGTGCTGCCCCACGCGCTCGAGCTCGCACGCGATCCGCACCTCACACTGTCGGAGGTCGAGCGCGTGCTGGTGCCCGAGGGGCGCGTGGTGATCGTGGGCCTGAATCCGGCTAGCCTGTGGGGCCTTCGCCAGCGCATGGCCCGCGGGGGCCAGCGCGTGGGCATCGGCCGGCGGCGCGACCTCTTCCTGCCCCGCGCGGGGGAGTTCATCGGCTACTGGCGCCTGCGCGACTGGCTGCGGCTGCTGAGCTTCGAGGTGGAGGTCGCGCGCTTCGGGTGCTGGCGCCCGCCGCTGGCCAGCCAGGCCTGGCTGGAGCGCTTTGCCTGGCTCGAGGCCCTGGGTGCGCGATGGTGGCCGGTGCTCGGGGCGGTGTACGCCATCTCGGCCGTCAAGCGCGTGCGCGGCATGCGGCTCGTGGGCCTGGCACGCGACCGGGCCCCTGCGCGGCCCGTGGCCGCGCCCGTGGTGGCCAGCCGCCACGGAGAGCTCGGATCGGCTCGCCGGGCGGGCCGTTAGCATCGGCGCATGAACGAAGTGACGATCTACACCGACGGTGCCTGCAAGGGCAACCCGGGGCCGGGTGGCTGGGGCGCCTGGCTGCGCAGCGGCGAGCACGAGCGCGAGCTCTTCGGTGGAGAGGCGCAGACCACCAACAACCGGATGGAACTGCAGGCGGTGATCGAGGCGCTCAATGCGCTGCGCGGGCCGAGCGTGGTGCAGCTGCACGTGGACAGCGAGTACGTGCGCAACGGCATCACCGCGTGGATCCACGTCTGGAAGCGCCGCGGCTGGAAGACGGCCGACAACAAGCCGGTGAAGAACGTCGACCTGTGGCAGCGCCTGGAGGCCGCCGCGGCCCGGCACCGCGTGCACTGGCACTGGGTGCGCGGCCATTCGGGCGACCCCGGAAACGAGCGCGCCGATGCGCTGGCCAACCGCGGCGTGGAGGCGGCGCGCAGCGCCTGACCCGGGCCGCTTCGAGGCGCCCGGCCCCGCGAGCGTCCATTCCCCGTTACAGTCCGGGGTGGAGTGACCCCGGATGGCAGTGAAGAAGCTACACCTTGCGGTGGCCGTGATCGGCATCGCCGCGATCGGCACCGCCGCCTGGTGGTACCAGAACAAGGGCAACCCCGTACCCGCCAAGGAGGCGGGTGCGCAGGGCGCAGCCTCCGGGCAGGGCCCCGGCGGGGCCCCAGGCGGCGGGGGCGCCAAGGGTGGGCCGGGTGGGTCTGGTGGGCCCGGTGGGCCGGGCGGTCCCGGTGGCCGCGGCCCCGGCGGCCCGCCGGCCGTCGAGCTCGGCAAGGTCGAGACGGCCCGCCTGGAGGACGACACCCAGGCCGTGGGCACGCTGCGCTCGCGCCAGGGCGTGGTGCTGCGCCCCGAGACGAGCGGGCGCGTGCAGACGCTCTCCTTCAACGATGGCCAGCGTGTGCGCAAGGGCGAGCTGCTGGTGCAGCTCGATGACACCTTGCAGCGGGCGCAGCTCAAGCAGGCCGAGGCCTCGGCCTCGATCGCGCGCACCAACCTGCAGCGCAGCCGCGAGCTGGCCGCGCAGAACTTCGTCAGCCAGAGCGCCGTCGACCAGAACGCTGCCGCGCTGGAGGTGGCGCTGGCCCAGGTGCAGCTGGCGCAGGCGCAGCTGCTGCGAATGCAGGTCTACGCCCCTTTCGACGGGATCGTGGGCATCCGGTCGGTCAATGTGGGCGACTACGTGAAGGATGGCGCCGACCTGGTGACGGTGGAAGACCTGTCTTCCGTGTGGGTGGATTTCCGGCTGCCCGAGCGCTTCGTGGCGCGCGTGCGCACCGGGCAATCGGTGGAGCTCGTGCTCGATGCCCTGCCCGGGCGCAAGTTCAGCGCGCGCATCGATGCGCTGGATTCGCAGCTCGACGCCAACGGCCGCTCGGTGCTCGTGCGCGCGCGGCTCAACAACAGCGACGGGCTCCTGCGCAGCGGCATGTTCGCTCGCGTGCGCGCCGTCTTCGAGGTGCGGGGCAAGGCGCTCGTCGTGCCCGAGGAGGCGCTCGTACCGGTGGGCGAGCGCCAGTTCGTGTTCCGTGTGGTTGACGGCCCCGAGGGCGGCAAGGTGGCGCAGCGGGTGCCCGTGACCGTGGGCATGCGCATGCCCGGCAAGGCCAAGATCGTGCAGGGCCTCAAGGAGGGCGAGGCGATCGTCGTGGCCGGCCAGTCCCGGCTCATGCGGGGCGACAACATCGCGGTGCGCGTGGTGGACCTCAGCCGGCCGCGGGGGGGGCAAGGGGGGCCGGGCGGGGCTGGCGACAAGGCTGGCAAGGGCGGTGATGCCGCCGCCGCAGGCAAGGGGGCCGATCCCGCTGCTGCCGGCAAGGGCGGTGCTGCTGCCGCCGCGGCCAAGGGCGGGGGCGCCCCGGCCCCGGGCAAGGCGGGCGAAGCGCCTGCCCCCGGCAAGGGAGCCGAGGGCTCCAGGGGCGAGCCTGCTGGCGCCAAGGGCGCGGGTGCGCGCGCGCCAGCGGGCGGTGCGTCGGCGCCGGCGGGCCCGCGCAAGTGATCCTTCCTGAAGCCACTGCCACTGCCGCTGCCTCGTCATGATCCTTTCCGAAATCTCGATCCGGCGTCCGGTCTTCGCGACCGTGATGTCGCTGATGATCGTGCTGCTGG
This sequence comes from Rubrivivax sp., assembly GCA_046081145.1. Lineage (GTDB taxonomy): Bacteria > Pseudomonadota > Gammaproteobacteria > Burkholderiales > Burkholderiaceae_C > Rubrivivax. The sequence goes on along the minus strand of JBJTVI010000134.1, from coordinate 1,849 downwards.
GCATCGTGTCCTTTTCCAAGCTGGCCGTGCGCGAGTACCCGCGCATCGACGAGCCGGTGGTCACGGTCAACACGCGGCTGCTCGGGGCTTCGGCCGAGGTGATCGAGTCCCAGGTGACCAAGCCGCTGGAGGATTCGATCGCGGGCATCGACGGCATCGACATCCTCACCTCGATCTCGCGCGCCGAGCAGAGCCAGATCACGGCGCGCTTCAAGCTCAGCAAGGAGCCCGACTCCGCCGCGGCCGACGTGCGCGACCGCGTCTCGCGCATCCGCCAGCGCCTGCCCGCGGCCATCGACGAGCCCGTGATCGCCAAGGTCGAGGCCGATGCCTTCCCGGTGATCTGGATCGCCTTCACGAGCGAGCGGCTCTCGCCGCTGGAGATCACCGACCTCATCAACCGGGTCGTCAAGCCGCGCCTGCAGACCATCCCTGGCGTCGCCGACGTGAGCATCAATGGCGATCGCAAGTTCGCCATGCGCATCTGGCTCGACCCGGATCGCCTGGCGGCACTGAAGATCACGACCCAGGACGTGGAAGACGCGCTGCGGCGGCAGAACCTCGAGGTGCCGGCCGGACGCATCGAGAGCCGACAGCGCGAGTTCAACGTCACCGCCCGCACCGACCTCAACACCGAGGCACAGTTCGGCGAGATTGCCCTGCGGGTGGCCAGCGGCTTCACGGTGCGCCTGAAGGATGTCGCACGCATCGAGCAGGCTCCGGCGAGCGAGCGCTCGGTGGTGCGCCTCAACGGGCTCCCGGCCGTCTCCGCGGGCATCATCCGCAACGCCACGGCCAACCCGCTGAACATTTCCAAGGGCGTGCGCGAGGCCATGCCCAAGATCCAGGCGGATCTGCCCCCTGGCATGACCTTCATGATCGCCAACGACAACTCGGTCTTCATCGACCGGTCGATCAAGGCGGTCTACAAGACCACGGCCGAGGCGGTGGTGCTCGTGGCGCTGGTGGTCTTCGTGTTCCTGCGCACGCTGCGCGCCTCGATCATCCCGCTGGTGACCATTCCCGTGAGCCTGATCGGGGTGTTCTCGATCATGGCGGCAGCCGGCTTCACGATCAACACGCTCACGCTGCTTTCGCTCGTGCTGGCCATCGGGCTGGTTGTGGACGACTCCATCGTCGTGCTCGAGAACATCTTCCGCCACATCGAGGAGGGGCTCACGCCGCTGAAGGCCGCCCTCAAGGGCGCCAAGGAGGTGGGCTTCGCAGTCGTGGCCATGACGCTCACGCTGGCCGCGGTGTTCGCGCCACTGGCCTTCACCCCCGGGCGAACCGGGCGGCTCTTCGTGGAGTTCGCGCTGACGCTGGCCGGCGCCGTGATCGTCTCGGGCTTCGTGGCGCTCACGCTCACGTCGATGATGTGCAGCAAGCTGCTGCGCCACGAGTCCGACCCGACCTGGTTCGACCGTGGCATGGAGCGGGTGCTGGTGGCCATCACGCGTGGCTACGAGGCAGCGCTGCGCGGGGTGCTCGGGCAGCGCTGGATCGTGCTGCTGGTGATGGTGGCCTGTGGTGGCGGGAGCGCCTGGCTCTACACGAACGCGCGCAGCGAGCTCGCGCCGCTGGAGGATCGCGGCGTCATCCTCACCACCGTCAACGCGCCGGACGGCTCGACGCTGGAGTACACCACGCGCTACCTGCGTGCCATCGAGCGCATCACGAACGACTACAAGGAGTTCGACCGCACCTTCGTCGTGGCGGGCAACCCCACGGTTGCACAGGGTTCGGTGGTGCTGCGCGCCGTGCCCTGGGAGGAGCGGGAAAAGAGCACGCTGCAGATCGCGCGCGAGCTCGGCCCGCGCGTGGGTTGCCTGCCCGGGGTGAACGCCGT
>JBJTVI010000133.1:0-2882 GCA_046081145.1 Rubrivivax sp. | reverse complement strand
GGCACGGCACGCACGTGGCCTCCGTGGCGGCGGGGGCGCGCTCGTCGGAGCGCAACCCCGTGGCCGGCGGGCTCGCCCCCGGCGCCGCGCTGGTGGACATGCGCGTGCTCGGCGCCGACGGAATGGGGCAGCTCGACGAGGTGCTGGCCGGCATCGATTGCGCCATCCGACGCTCGGCCGAGCTGGGCGTGCGGGTGCTGAACCTGAGCCTGGCCACCGACTCGCGCGAGAGCTACATCACCGACCCGCTTTGCCAGGCCGTGCGGGTGGCCACCGCCGCGGGCATCACGGTGGTGGTGGCGGCCGGCAATTTCGGCTCCAACGGCTCCAACGAATCCAACGGAAACAAGCGCGAGGTCTACGGCCGCATCGGATCGCCCGGCATCGATCCGAGCGTGATCACGGTGGGCTCGGCGCACTGGCGCGGCACGGTGCCGCGAGCCGACGATTCGGTCAACCAATTCAGCTCGCGCGGCCCGACGCGCGGGGTGCTGTGGGTGGGCGGCCGCTCGGTCGGCCCGGACAACCTGCTCAAGCCCGACCTCCTGGCGCCGGGCAATCGCATCCCGGGCGCCATGGCAACGGCCCCAGACGGGCGCCGGCCAGCCCTGGTGGCGGACAACCCCTCGCTGGAGATGCCGCTGCCCGGCTTGCCCCTCAACGGCCGGCTGATGGAGCTCAGCGGCACCTCGGTGGCCGCCCCGGTCATCGCAGGCGCTGCGGCCTTGCTGCTGGAGGCCAACCCGGGCCTGACGCCGCCGCTGATCAAGGCCATGCTGCAGTACAGCGCCGAGCCGCTGGCTGGCGCCAACGTGCTGCAGCAGGGTACCGGCAAGGTCAACCTGCCGGGGGCGCTGGCACTGGCCGGCGCGCTGCGCACCGACGTGGCCACCCGGATCGCCAACGGCAGCCTGCCCGCGGGCGGGAACCTCCTGCGCGAGGGCCAGAGGTTGCCCGACCCGCGCTCGATCATCGCGCTGGCGCCGGTGAGCTGGAGCCGCATGATCTTTGCCGGCGGCAACCAGGTGATCTCGGGCGAGGCGCTCTTCACCCGCATGCAACCGATCTGGGACCCGCGCCTGAGCTGGGGGCCGCGCATGACGCTCCATACCGCCAGCGCAGCGGGCGTCGCCGGCCCTGTCTCGCTGCCGGGCTCCCTGTCGGCACCCCTGGCCGTCCGGCCCCTGCCCATGCGGCCGGCCGGCGTGGCGCCGCCCACGAGCTTGCAGGTGCCTGAACCTTCGCAGGTGCAGACCTCGGTGCTGCGGTCGCAGCAGTTGCTGACCCCGGGCGTGACGGTGGCCTCGAGCCTCTTCGGGCCCCAGACGAATGCCAGCACCGGCGTGATGCGGGCCGTGACCTTCGTGCGCGACCTGCTGGCGGCGGGCGCGGGGCCGGTGCTGCGCGGCCAGGGCATCGTGCTCGCCGAGGGCATCGTGATGGCCGAGGGCCTCGGAAAGCCCGGCAGCAACGTGATGGCCGATGGCATCGTGATGGCCGAAGGCATCGTGATGGCCGAAGGCATCGTGATGGCTGAGGGCATCGTGATGGCCGAGCAGCGCATTAAGGGGGAGAGCGCCGTCCGCGAGGACTGACGCCCGCCAGGCTCAGTGCGACCCGGCCCGCGGCAGCCTCGCGGGCTGGAGCGCGTCGGCCACCTGCGCGCCCAGCGCGCGCATGCCCGAGACGCTCGGATGGACGCCATCGGCCACCACGTGCGCGGGCTCGGCCTGCACCATCGCCGACCAGTCCACCACGCGCACGTTGCGAAACTCGCCAGCCAGGCGCTCGATGAGCGCCCGGTTGGACGCGATCCAGGGCCGCGGCGCGTGCGGCGTGACGAGCACCACCACGCGCCGGTCGGCCAGGGCCTGCAACACCTCGCGCAGGCGTGGCTCGGGAATGAGGCTGTTGGTGCCCAGGTGCAGCACCACCGCTTCACCGAGCGCTAGGCCCTCGCGCAGCCGGGCCACCGCCTGAGGGGCCTCCCAGGCATGGCGCCCCACCTCGGCATCCACCGAGAGCCCCTCCACGGCCTGCTCGAGCACCCCGCGCGCCCCGAGTGCGACGGAGTCGCCGATCACGGTCACGCGGTTGCCGGGCACCGCCCGGGCCGGGCCCGCCGGGCCGGGGGCCGGCCCGAACGGCCGCGGCGGGGGCCCCGAGGTGGCCAGGCCGGGCAAGCCAGGCCCGCCGGGCACACCGGGCACACCAGGCCGGTGGGCAGCCGCCCAGCCGGTCCACCCCGTCCACCCGGCCAGGCCCGGCCCCGATGACTCGCGCAGCGGCCAGGGGGGCACCGGCAGCAGCGGCAGCAGCGCCAGGGAGCCCACGGCGATCGCAGCGCCAGCGGCGATGGCTCGGCCGTGCCAGGGGCCCAGCGGGTTGGCGCCCGGGCGGCGCAGCGGCTCTTCGACCAGCCGAAAGGAGAGCTCGGCGGCCAGCAACGTGGCGCCCAGGCGCGCCAGCAACAGGCCCACCTCGGCCGCTCCCGCCCCGGCCTGTGCCTCGGGGCGCAGCCACACCACCATCGGCCAGTGCCACAGGTACAGGGCAAACGAGCGCGTGCCGGCCCACCGCATCGGGCCCGATTCGAGCACGCGCTGCGTGAGGGTGGCGGGCTGCAGGCCGGCGAGGATCAACAGCACCGTGAACCACGCGGCAAGCAGGAAGCCCCCGCGGTACAGCTCCGCGCTGGCGCCGTGCGCGCCGAGCATCAGCCCGGCCAGCCCGAGGGCCGCGACGGCGGCCAGTGCATCCACCCCGGGCAGCGGGCTGGGAGGGGCCCAGGGCCACGCCACGCAAGCCAGGGAAGAAACCAACAGCAGCCCCACCACATGGGGATTCGTGCCGAAGGAGGGGCGGATCTTGTTGGTGCCCGG
>JBJTVI010000132.1:0-4233 GCA_046081145.1 Rubrivivax sp. | reverse complement strand
CACCGCCGTGCCGTCGTCGCCCGAGTAGATCGAGAAGCCCGCCGGCGCCTGCTTGACGAGCCAGGCGGCCCGCTCGATGTTGCCGCTGGCCTAATTGATGCCGATGACCCCGGGCACTTCGGCCAGCCGCAGCACCGTCTCGGGCTGCATGTCGGCCACCGTGCGGCTAGGCACGTTGTAGAGCACCAAGGGCAGATCCACCGCCTCGGCCACGGCGCGGAAGTGCCGGTAGATGCCCTCCTGCGAGGGCTTGTTGTAGTAGGGCACCACCTGCAGCGAGCAGTCGGCCCCGACCTTCTTGGCAAAGCGCGTGAGCTCGATCGCCTCGGAGGTGGCGTTGGCCCCCGCGCCGGCCATCACGGGCACGCGCCCGGCGGCATGCTCCACCGAGACGCGGATGATCTCGCAGTGCTCTTCCACCGAGACGGTGGGGGATTCGCCGGTGGTGCCTACCACGCCGATGCAGGCCGTGCCCTCGGCCACGTGCCAGTCGATGAGGCGGCGCAGGGCGTCGTAGTCGATGCTGCCGTCCTCGCGCATCGGCGTGACGAGGGCCACGATGCTGCCAACGATGGGGGTCATGGTGCGGTACGGGTGAACGAATCCGCCAGTTTAGCCGGCCCCCCGCGCACCGCGCAGACGCGCTGCACGAGCCGCGTCGGGCCCTCCAGCAGGCCGGCCTCGTAGGCCACCACGTCCAGCGGCTGCACCGCTCGCAGCAGTTCCCCCGGCTCGAGCAGGAACTCCGGGCGCGTGGGGCGGCCGTAGGCCTCGTGGCCGCGCATGAAGGTCTCGTAGACGAGCCGCCCGCCCTCGGCCACGCTGGCGACCACGGCCGGCATGAGCGCCCGCCAAAGGTAGTTCGTCACCACCACCGCATCGAAGCGGCGCCCCGGCAGCGGCCAGGGGCCCTCCTCGAGGTCGGCCACGAGGACCTCGCCGTGCGCGCGCAGAGGCTCCAGCGCGCCGGCGTCTCGGTCCACGCCGGTGACCCGCATGCCCCGCGCAGCCAGCCACAGCAGGTGGCGCCCGCTGCCGCAGGCGAGATCGAGCACCCGGCTGCCCGGCGGCAGCGCGCCGGCCCAGCGTTGCACCCAGGCCGATGGCGCCAGCCCGGGGCCGTGGGGGCCACTCACAGGCAGGCCCAGGCCCGGTTGGCCAGCGCAAAGACCAGCTGCGGGTCGAGGTAGGCCATGAACACGGCTGCCAGCGCCAGTAGCGCCAGGCCGATGCGGGCCGTGCGAGCCAGGCGCATCGTCATGCCGGTTGCGGCTGCGCGCGCACGATGGGCGTCTCGCGCACGGGCAGGTTGGCCAGCGCCGCGAACACGCCCAGCGCGATCGCCAGGCCCCAGACGATGTCGTAGCTGCCGGTCAGCCCGTACAGGCGCCCGCCCAGCCACGCCCCCAGGAAGGAGCCCACCTGGTGGCTGAAGAAGACGAAACCGCTGAGCATCGACATGTACTGCACGCCGAAGATCTGCGCGATGACGGCGTTGGTGGGCGGCACCGTGGACAGCCACAGCACCACCATCACCGAGGCGAAGACGTACACGCTGGCAGGCGTCAGCGGCGCCAGCAGGAAGAGCGTGATCGCCACCGAGCGCAGCAGGTAGATGGTCGACAGGATGTGGCGCTTGGCCAGGCGCTGGCCGAGGGTGCCCGCCACATAGGTGCCGATCACGTTGAACAGGCCCACCAGTGCCAGCGCGGTGCTGGCCACGCTGGGGCTCATGCCGTGGTCCTTGAGGTAGCTCGGCAGGTGCACGCCGATGAACACCACCTGGAAGCCGCACACGAAGTAGCCCGCCATGAGCCACTGGAAGCTGCGGTAGCCGAAGGCCTCGCGCACGGCCTGGCCGATGCTCTGGCGAGCCTGCGCGGCTGCGCCCGCCGGCCCGGCCGCTGCGGTGGGGCCGGCCGCCTTCGGCTCGCGCAGCCACCACGCTGCCGGGGCGATGGCCAGGGCCAGGCAGCCCAGGAAGAAGAGCGCCTGCTGCCAGCCGAAGTTCGCGATCAGGCCGTTTTCGACCGGCACCATCAGGAACTGGCCGAAGGAGCCGGCCGCCGCAGCCACGCCCATGGCCCAGGAGCGCCGCTCGGGGGCCACCTGGCGCGCGATGACGCCGTAGACCACCGCATAGGTGGTGCCGGCCTGCGCCATGCCGATCATCAGCCCGGTGCTGCCCGCCAGCGCCAGGCCGGTGGTGGAAAGCCCCATCAGCACCAGCCCCCCGGCGTACAGGAGGGAGCCGACCACCAGCACCCGGAAGGCGCCGAAGCGGTCGGCCACCATGCCGGCGATCGGGGCAAAGAGCCCCCAGGCCAGGTTCTGGATGGCGATGGCCAGCGCGAAGGTCTCGCGGCTCCAGCCTCGCTCCATCGTCATGGGCTGCAGCCACAGCCCGAAGCCGTGGCGGATGCCCATCGAGAGGGTCAGGATCGCAGCCGCGCACAGCAGCACCTGGCGCAGCGACAGGCGTGGGGCGGCCAGGGCGGCCGCAGACGTTTCAACACCAGACATGTCCCGATTGTCCCACCCTCCTAGAATCCGCCGCCTATGCCCGCCCCCAAGTCCTCCCCTGCCGCCCCTGGCGCGTATGCCGAAGCCTCGATCCGCGTGCTCAAGGGCCTGGAGCCTGTCAAGCAGCGCCCGGGCATGTACACCCGCACCGACAACCCGCTGCACGTGGTGCAGGAGGTGGTGGACAACGCCGCCGACGAGGCGCTGGCCGGCTTCGGGCGGCGTATCGGCGTGACGCTGCACGCCGACGGCTCGGTGAGCGTGGACGACGACGGCCGCGGCATCCCCTTCGGCCTGCACCCCGAGGAGGGCGTGCCGGTGCTCGAGATCGTCTACACCCGGCTGCACGCGGGCGGCAAGTTCGACAAGGGCGCAGGCGGCGCCTACAGCTTCTCCGGCGGCCTGCACGGCGTGGGCGTGAGCGTCACCAACGCGCTGGCGCGCCGGCTGGAGGTGACGGTGTGGCGCGAGGGCCAGGTGGCACGGCTGGCTTTCGCCGGGGGCGACGTGGTGGAGCCGCTGCAGGTGCGCCCGCGCAGCGGCAGCGAGCGCCGCCAGGGCACCTCGGTGCGCGTGTGGCCCGATGCGCGCTACTTCGAGAGCGTGGAGCTGCCGCGCGGGGAGCTCGTGCACCTGCTGCGCAGCAAGGCGGTGCTGATGCCCGGCGTCACCGTCACGCTCGCCATGGAGAAGGCCGGCTCCCGGGAGGCCGAGAGCAGCACCTGGCTCTACCAGGGGGGGCTGCGCGACTACCTGCGCCAGGGCCTGCCTGCCGAGCCGCTGATCCCGCTCTTCGAGGGTGCGCAGTACGCCAGCGGCCAGGAGGCCGAGAACGTGGCCGAGGGGGAGGGTGCCGCGTGGTGCGTGGCCTTCACCGAGGAGGGCCAGGCGCTGCGCGAGAGCTACGTCAACCTGATCCCGACCGTGGCCGGCGGCACCCACGAGTCGGGCCTCAAGGATGGGCTGTTTGCCGCGGTGAAGGGCTTCATCGAGCTGCACGCGCTGCTGCCCAAGGGCGTCAAGCTCATGCCCGAGGATGTGTTCTCGCGCGCGAACTTCGTGCTCTCGGCCAAGGTGCTGGACCCTCAGTTCCAGGGCCAGACCAAGGAGCGGCTCAACAGCCGCGACGCGCTGCGGCTGGTGTCGAACTACGTGCGCCCGGCCCTGGAGCTGTGGCTCAACCAGCACGTGGAGCACGGACGCAAGCTGGCCGAGCTCGTGATCCGCCAGGCCCAGGCGCGCCAGCGCGCGGGCCAGAAGGTGGAAAAGCGCAAGGGCTCGGGCGTGGCCGTGCTGCCGGGCAAGCTCACCGATTGCGAGAGCCGCGACACCACGCTCAACGAGGTCTTCCTGGTGGAGGGCGATTCGGCCGGCGGCAGCGCCAAGATGGGTCGGGACAAGGAGTTCCAGGCGGTGCTGCCGCTGCGCGGCAAGGTGCTCAATACCTGGGAGACCGAGCGTGACCGCCTGTTCGCCAACAACGAGGTGCACGACATCGCGGTGGCCATCGGGGTGGACCCGCACGTGCGCGGCGACGCGGTCGACCTCTCGGGCCTGCGCTATGGCAAGGTGTGCATCCTCTCCGATGCGGACGTCGACGGCTCGCACATCCAGGTATTGCTGCTGACGCTCTTTTTCCGACATTTCCCGGCGCTGATCGATGCCGGCCATGTGTACGTGGCGCGGCCGCCGCTGTTTCGCGTCGATGTG
>JBJTVI010000131.1:0-6291 GCA_046081145.1 Rubrivivax sp. | reverse complement strand
CTCGCCGCGCGCGCCCGTCCAGCTGCGCGCGTGCAGGCCGAGCACCACGGCGCTGGGCCACACCGGCACCGTGAGGGCCACCGATTGCACTTCGCCGTTGGGGTCGGCAAAGCCGACCTCGGCGAGCACCTCGCTGGCGCGGTCCACGCGCGGCAGGTTCTTCAGCACGATGTGCGCGGCGCCTGCGGGGCTCGTGGTGGAGGCAAGCTTGTCGGCCACGAGGCGGCCGGCGGCCTCGCGCGCCGCGGCCTCGGGGTCGTAGGCATCCACCGGTGCCACGCCTTCGCGCACCACGGCCGGCGGCTCGAAGCGGAAATCCTCGTAGCCCGCAAAGGCCACGCCGCGCGGGCGCAGCAGCGCGGTGGCCTTCAGGGGTGCGTTGGCCATGCCGCCGCCGCCCAGGTGGTTGAGCTGCACGTCCAGCGGCAGCTCCTTGGGCGCCACCAGCGTGCCCTTGGCGGTCGAAAGCCGTGCCTCCACCAGCGGCACACGAAACTCCTCCACGCGGAAGCTGCCGGAAGGCCAGCTCAGCATCTCGGGCAGTGGCGGCGCGGCAGCAGGAGCGGCGCCCTGCGCAGCGCGGCCTGCGATTTCGCGGCCCGCCGCAGCGGGCGCTGGCGGGGCCGCCGCAGGCGTGCGCTCGAGCGTCACGCGCCACGCGCCCAGACGCGCCGCCTTCGGCACCGGCCAGGTGGATACGGCGCTGCGTCCGTCGGCGGGCCACTGCAGAGGCAGCACCGCCTCCTCGCCGCTGCCCTCGTGGACGAGGCGCACGCGGTCGGGCAGCTCGGAGGCCTTCAGCGCAGTCAGGCCGCGAGCGCCCTGACGCCGCACGAAATGCTTCATCGATACCGTCTCGCCGGCGCGCACCAGGGTGCGGTCGAAGACCGTGTGCGCGCTCACATCGGGGCGCGGGTCGCTGGACACGGGCACGTTGAAGCGCCAGGGCTCGATGCCGCGGTCCCAGTCGCTGAAGGCAAACCCGAGGTCGGCCACGCCCTTGGCATCGGTGTGGCGGGCGCTGACAAAGAGCGCCTCGCCCTGCGGGCAGGCCGGGCCGGTGGGTGCGAGGGCCTGGTTGATGCGTGCCAGGCCCTGTTCGTCGGTGCGCCCTTGCCACAGTGGCTGGCCTCGGCAGTCGCTCACGGCCACCTGCGCGCCGGCCACGGGGCGGCCGCGGTCCAGCGAAGTCACCCACACCAGGCTGTCCTCGCGGCCGCGCTTGAAGTGCACCCCCAGGTTCGTGACGAGCGCGCCCGTGCGCACGTACATTGGGCGCGGCGCTGCCAGCAACGCGCTGCCCAGCCGCGGCGACTCGATCTCCACCACGTGGTAGCCCGGCCCGGGCAGGGGTATGCCCACCACCTCCAGCGGCGCCGGGTCGGGGGCGGGCGGGGGCAGGGTCAGGCGCGCGGCCTGCGTGTCGCTGGCCAGCACCGAGACCTCCCGCGTGTGCACGAGGCGGTCCACCCGGCGGCGGACCTTTCGCCCGCGCGCATCCTCCTCCTCGCGCCATTCGCTCCATTGGTCATGCGGCAGGCCCAGGTCGCGCGCACGCAGCCGGCTCTCGTGCATCTGGCGCAGGCGGGCGAACCACTGCAGGATCTCGGCGTCGCTGCTCACGGTGCGCACCCGCACCTGGCCCGCGCGCAGCTCGGCCTGCACATGGCGCAGGGTGACGGGCAGCAGCGCCCCGGCGGGGTCGGCCAGCCGCTCCACCACACCGAAGGGCGCAGCAGCGAACTTCGCCAGCGGGGGGGCGTCGCCCGTGCGCACCTCCAGCGGAAAGCTCGAGGCGTTGGAAAGCGGGCGGCCCGTGTGATCCTGCAGCCCGGCGGGCAGCGTCACGGTGTAGCGGGCGTTTTCGGCCAGCGGCGCGGAAAAGCTCACCTCGCTGAGCGTGTCGCTGGCCTGGCCGCGCGGCAGCGCTGGTGCCCGGGGGGCACCGCTCGCGGGCGCAACCGGCGTCAGCCGCACCTGCTCGGCCAGCGCGCGCGGCACCGGCGCGGAAAAGCGCACCGTCAGCGGCCGGATCGGCAGGCACGGCGCCTGAGCGCGCTCGCGCTCGCAGCTGAACTCGGCCGAGAAGGCGGCCCGCACGCGCCAGCCGAAGGCCTGTTCGGTGCGGGTCACCACCTGCGGATCGGCCTTCGAGGCGATGCCGCGGCCCCATACCAGGCGCACCTTGGCGGCGCCCGGCAGCGCCCGCGTGCAGGCCAGCACCACGACGCGGTCGGGCGCGCGCAGACGCTTGTGCGCCTGGAGCACCGCCTCGCGGTCGGCGCCGCCCACGATGCGCACCGCAATGCGGTCGCCCACGCCCTCGATCTCGCAAGCCGCCTGGGCGGCGATGCTCGCCTCGGTGGCGGCCCCGGTGAGCTGCAGCAGGAAGTGCTGGTCTTCCTCGATCTCGCTGCCCGGCCACGGCTGCACCTCGGCCACCGCAGGGCCACCGGTGGAAAAGCGCCCCGCCACCGTGCCCTGCACGGGCTCGCCCCCGGGCTTCCAGTCGGGCTTGAGCCGCACCTCACAGCGTAGCCCCGGCGGCAGTTCCTCGCGAAAGTCGTAGACCCAGGTGCGTGCGTCCTCCCAGCGGCCCGACCCGGCCGGCGTGGCCGGCTGACAGCTCACGCTCGCGGGGTCGGGTCCGCGCAGGTCGCCCAGTGGCACCACGGGCACATCGAACTGCACGCGCGCCTGGCGCACCTGGGGCACCTCGGCGCGCGGGGAGATGTCCAGCACGCGGGCCGCGTGGACCACCGGGGCCAGCCCGAGCAGCAGGGCGGCCGCGGCGGCCCGCGCCCGTGCGGGCCCCGGGCAGGAAAGGGTTGCGCGCATCTTCACTCTGAAGGGGGTCGCGGGCTCGGGGCCAACCGCTGCTCGCGGGTGGCTGCGAATCGAGCGCCTGATCGTAGGCGCTGCGGAGGCCCCAGCGGAAGAGGATCGGACCCAGGGGTCGACACTCAGGGGCCTGCGCGCACCGCGGCGCCGGCCAGGCCGCCCCCGGCCGGCCTCAGCGGCCGGGATCCTGTGCCCGACCGGGCATCGATCCTCCGGCCTCGCCACCGGGCAGTGCATCGGGCAGCGGATCGGGCAGCGGATCGGGCTCGAAGCGGTCCGCCGGCAGCCGGGCCCGCCGCCTCAGGATGAACAGGAACACCCCGACCGCGCCCACGAGCAGCACCCCGGGCCCGAACCACAGGAACGCGGTGGTGCTCTTGACGGGTGGCCGGTACAGGACGAAGTCACCATAGCGGGCGGTCATGAAATCGATGATCTCGCGATCGGTGGCGCCGCGCGCGAGCATCTCGCGCACCTGGCGCTTGAGATCCACGGCCAGGTCGGCATTGGAGTCGGCGATCGTCTGGTTCTGGCACACCAGGCAGCGCAGCTGCGCGGCGAGCTTCTGCACGCGCTGCTCCAGTGCGGGCGGCAAGGCGGCGGAAGCGGCGACGCTCGCGAGCGCGGCAGGCCCAGCGGGAGCAACCGGCAAAGTGGCTGGCGCAGGCATGGCAGGTCCAGCGTTGCTCGCCGCAACCGGCCGCGACAGCGCAGCCCCCAGCACCAGCAGGGCCATCGAACCGATCCGCCTCACAGGTACCGAAGCTCGCCTGCCGTCCGCCCTCATACCGCCCCCAGCTGCTGGAGCAGGGGCTCGATGCGCTCGCGCACGGCCTGCTCGGTGAGAGGGCCGATGTGCTTGTAGCGCACCTGACCCTTGGCATCGATGACGAAGGTCTCGGGTACGCCGTAGACGCCCCAGTCGATGCCCACGCGGCCGTCGAAGTCGATGAGCGTGGCCACGTAGGGGTTGCCCAGGCGCTGCAGCCAGACGCGTGCGTTGCCGGGCTGGTCCTTGTAGTTCAGGCCGTAGATCGGCACGCGGGTGCGCTTGGCCAGGTCGATCACCAGCGGGTGCTCCTGCTGGCAGGGCGCGCACCACGAGGCCCACACGTTGAGCACCCACACCTTGCCGAGCAGGTCCTCGCGCTGGATCGATTGCTCGGGGTCGTCCAGCCGCGGCAGCTTGAAGGCCGGGGCGGGGCGGTCGATGAGCGGCGAGGGCACCTCGCGCGGGTTCAGGCCCAGACCCACGTACAGAAAGCCCACCAGCACGATGAACACGGCCAGCGGCACCAGGAACTTCAGGCTCTTCATCATCACCGTGTCTTCAACCGCGAGCCGATGCGGGCTCGGGCCGCTTCATGTGCCGCGTCATGGCGCTTCATACGTGCCGCATGCCTGCCTGATTCCTGCCTGATTCCTGCCGGATGCCTGCCTCATGCCGTGCCCGTGGCGGCACCCGCCTGCGGTGCAGACTCGTCGGCCGTGCGGCGCGTGCGGTAGCGCCGGTCGAGTGCCGCCAGCAGGCCGCCGAGCGCCATCAGCGCGCAGCCGCCCCAGATCCAGTCGACGAAGGGCTTGATGTACACGCGCACGATCCAGGCGCGCCCCTCGTCCACCGGCTCGCCCAACGAGACGTAGAGGTCCTTCGTCAGCCCGGTGCGGATCGACGCTTCGGTCATGGGCATGGTCTGCACGCGGTAGATGCGCTTTTCGGGGTACATGTCGGTGACCTTGCGGCCCTCGCGCGTGACTTCCACCCATGCGCGCACCGCGCGGTAGTTGGGGCCCTCGACCTCCCTGAACTCGCGCAGGGTGAAGGTGATGCCGTCGACCACCACGCTGCCCCCGGGGGCCATCTTCACGTCGCGCTCGACCTCGAGCGTCCGGACCATCGTCACCCCGACGATGAAAACGGCCACGCCCAGGTGCGCCACCGCCATGCCCCAGGTGGCGCGCGGCACCAGGCCCAGGCGGTACCAGACCGAGCCGCTGGCGGCGCCGCGCGGGGCCACGCGCTCCCACAGGTCGGTCAGCACGCCGAAGACGATCCACCACGCCAGCAGCAGCCCCAGTCCGCCCAGCCAGCTCATGCGCCCGGCCAGCCAGCTCGAGCCGGCAGCGGCCACGACCGCGGCGCCTGCCGCCCACTTCAGCCGGCTCGCCAGGTCCGGCAGCTCAGCCTGCTTCCAGCGCGCGATCGGCCCCACCCCCATCAGCACCACCAGCGGCACCATCAGCGGCACGAAGACGGCGTCGAAGTAGGGCGGGCCCACCGAGATCTTGCCCAGGCCGAGCGAATCGAGCACGAGCGGGTAGAGCGTGCCCAGGAGCACCGCTGCGCAGGCCACCAGCAGCAGCACGTTGTTGGAGAGCAGGAGCGTCTCGCGCGACAGCAGCTCGAAGCGTGCTCCCAGGCCCACGCTGGGCGCGCGCCAGGCGTAGAGCGTGAGCGAGGCACCCACCACCACCACCAGGAAGCCGAGGATGAACAGGCCCCGCGTGGGGTCGGTGGCAAAGGCATGCACCGAGGAGAGCACGCCCGAGCGCACGAGGAAGGTGCCCAGCAGCGAAAGCGAGAAGGCGAGGATGGCCAGCAGCACCGTCCAGCTCTTGAAGCTGCCGCGTTTTTCCGTCACGGCCAGCGAGTGGATGAGCGCCGTGCCCACGAGCCAGGGCATGAAGGAGGCGTTTTCCACCGGGTCCCAGAACCACCAGCCGCCCCAGCCGAGCTCGTAGTAGGCCCACCAGCTGCCGATGGCGATCCCGAGGGTCAGGAAGAGCCAGGCCACGGTCGTCCAGGGGCGCGTCCAGCGCGCCCACTGCGCGTCGAGGTTGCCGCCGATCAGCGCGGCCACCGCAAAGGCGAAGGCCACCGAGAAGCCCACGTAGCCCATGTAGAGCATCGGCGGGTGGATGACCATGCCGGGGTCCTGCAGCAGCGGGTTGAGGTCGCGCCCGTCGGCAGCCGCCGGCAGCAGCCGCTCGAAGGGGTTGGAGGTGAGCAGCGTGAACAGCAGGAAGCCCACCGAGACGAGGGCCATCACGGAGAGGATGCGTGCCACCACCGCCAGGGGCAGGTGGCGGCTGAAGAGGGCCACGGCCACCTGCCACAGCGCCAGCATCAGCAGCCACAGCAGCAGCGAGCCTTCGTGCCCACCCCAGACCCCGGCCACGCGGTAGGCCAGAGGCAGCGCGCTGTTGGAGTGCTGCGCCACGTACTGCACCGAGAAGTCGTTGGCCACGAAGGCGGCGGTGAGGCTCGCGTAGGAGAGCACCACCACCGCGAAGAACACGACCGTGCCGGGCCGCGCGAGCGCCATCCAGCCCGCGCGCCGCAGCTGCGCGCCCGCCAGGGGCACCACGCCCAGCACGAGCGCCAGGCCGAGTGCGATCCACAGGGCAAAGTGACCGATCTCCACGCTCATTGCATCCCTCCGTGCACCT
>JBJTVI010000130.1:0-8271 GCA_046081145.1 Rubrivivax sp. | reverse complement strand
GGCCAGCACCACCAGGCCCGTGTTGCACAGCGTCTCGGCGGCCACGCGCGAGCGCGGGTCCTGCGTGAAGATGGCGTCAAGGATGGCGTCGGAAATCTGGTCGGCCACCTTGTCAGGATGACCCTCGGAGACCGACTCGGAGGTGAAGAGATAATCGTTGGCCACTTGGCATGCTCCAGGTTGAAGGTGAATCGGCGTAGCCGTTCAGGAGAACCTGGCAAGCGGCGACGCTTTAGCGGTATTCCGGCATCCGGGCACGGGGCGAGAGCCCCTGCCGTTTCCGGGCGACCGGTGAACCGGCCGCATCGCCCCGCAAGTTGTCCTTAACTCGGCGATCCGCACAGTTTAACCCACCGATGTCCGAGGCGTTTCTCCGATGGCTCTCGCGCAGGCGGCTGCGCACGCTGCACGCGCTGGGCGGCGTGCTGGGCTGGCTGGCCTGGGCGTTTTCGCCGAGCTACCGCGGCCGGCTGCGCGAGAACGCGGCCCTGGCCGGCGTGGCCCCGGGCCAGCGGCGCGCGTCGGTGGCACAGGCCGGGCGCCTGGTGATGGAGCTGCCGCGGCTGTGGCTGCGCGCGCGCGGCCGCCCCATCGAGGACCCCGTCCGCTGGGAGGGCACCGAGCACATCGAGTCGGTGCTGGGCCTGCCCGGGGGGCTGCTCATCCTCACCCCGCACATGGGCTGCTTCGAGATGGCGGCGCAGTCCTACGCCGAGCGCTACGGCGCCCGCCAGCCACTGACCGTGCTCTACCGCCCGGCGCGCCAGCCGTGGCTGCGCGAGCTGGAGGAGGCTGCACGGGCCCGGCCGCACCTGGCCACCGCGCCGGCCACGCTGGCCGGCGTGCGCCAGTTGCTGCGCGCGCTCAAGCGTGGCGAGACGGTGGGGCTGCTGCCCGACCAGGTGCCCCCCCACGGGCAGGGTGTGTGGGCGCCCTTCTTCGGCCGGCCGGCCTACACCATGACCCTGGCCGCTCGGCTGGCCTCGCAGACCGGCGCGCGCGTGCTGCTGCTGTGGTGCGAGCGGCTGGCGCGCGGCGCGGGCTACGTGGTGCGGGTGCAGCCCCTGGGCGCCGAGCTGCCCGAGGTCGACGAGCCGGCGGCGGCCTGCCTGAACGAGGCCATGCAACGCCTCATCGGCCAGTGCCCGGCGCAGTACCTGTGGGGCTACCACCGCTACAAGGCCCCGCGCGGGGCCGGCTGAGGGCAGGCAGCTTGGCAGCCCCTTCCCAAGGCCTCCTGCGCGAGCTCGGCCCGAGGCTCGTCGTGGCCGCTCTGCGGCTGATGCAGCACCTGCCCATGGGGCTGCTGGTGCACCTCGGGCGCGGCCTGGGCCGCGTGCTCGGGGTGTGTGCACGGCGTCGGCGCCACATCGCGCGGCGCAACCTCGAGCTGTGCTTTCCGCAGGCCGAGCCCGCCTGGCGCGCGGCGGTGCTGCGCGAGCACTTCGCGCTGCTCGGGCGCAGCCTCGTGGAGCGCGCGCTGCTGTGGTATGCGCCCGAGGCGCGCGTGCGTGCGCTCATCCGGGTCGAGGGCGACATCGATCTGGCGGCGCGCAGCCCGCGGCCGGTGATGTGGCTCGTGCCGCACTTTCTCGGGCTGGAGGTGGCCGGCGCCGCGGTGCAGCTCTTGCAGCCGCGTACCGTACTCGACATCTACCAGCCTCAGCGCAACGCCTACTTCGACCGGGTGCTCAAGCAGGGGCGGCTGCGTTTCGGGCGCGCCGAGGCCTACCCGCGCGGCACGCCGATCCGCCAGGTGATGGCGCGCATCCGCGAGGGCCAGCCCTTCTTCAACATGCCCGACCAAGATTTCGGCCCGCGCGAGAGCAGCTTCGTGCCCTTCTTCGGCGTGCCTGCGGCCACGCTGATCGCACCCTCGCGCATCGCGCGCATGCTCGACATGGTGGTGCAGCCCGTGGTGGTGGACATGCTGCCGGGCGCACAGGGCTGGCGCGTGCGCTTCCTGCCGCCTCTGCAGGGCTTTCCGACCGAGGACGCGCTGGCCGATGCGGCCCGCATGAACGCCTTCGTGGAGGAGCAGATCCGGCTCGATCCGGCGCAGTACCTGTGGGTGCACAAGCGCTTCAAGACGCGTCCGCCGGGTGAGCCTTCGCTGTACTGAGGTCGTCTGCGGCCCAACTCGCGGCGGCGACCGCATCGCTGGCCGCGGCCCTGCCCGTGGCATCGATAATCCCAGGCATGACGCTGCGCTTCACCAAAATGCAAGGCGCGGGCAACGATTTCATCGTGCTCGACGCCACGCGCACGCCCGTGGCGATGCCGCCCGAGCGCGCGCGCGCGCTGGCTGATCGGCGCTTCGAGATCGGGGCCGATCAGATCCTCGTCGTCGGCCCCGCGCCCACGCCCGAGGTGGACTTCGGCTACCGCATCTTCAACTCCAGCGGCGAGGAGGTGGAGCACTGCGGCAACGGCGCGCGCTGCTTCCTGCGCTACGTGCGCGCACGCGGCCTGGCCTCGGGCCCGGTGGTGCGGGTGCAGACCCTGAACCGCGTGCTCGAGCTGCGCGAGCGGGCCGACGGGCGCGTGAGCGTGGACATGGGCGCGCCCGAGTTCGAGCCCGCGCGCGTGCCCTTCGATGCGAGCGGCCTCACGCCCCGGCCCGAGGGTGGCTTCCAGTGGTGGGCGCTGAACATCGACTCGGGCGTCGAGGTGACCGTGCTCTCCATGGGCAACCCGCACGCCGTGCTGCGCGTGGCCGATGTCGACACCGCGCCCGTGGCGCAGCTCGGCCCGCTCGTCGAGCGCCACGCGCGTTTTCCCGCCCACGTGAACGTCGGCTTCCTGCAGGTGGTGTCGCGCACGCAGGTGCGGCTGCGCGTGTTCGAGCGCGGCGCCGGCGAGACGCTGGCCTGCGGCACAGGCGCCTGCGCCGCGGTCGTGGCCGGCATCCGCCTGGGCTGGCTAGAGGAGGCCGTGGATGTGGACACCCGCGGCGGCCGGCTCACCATCGAGTGGGCCGGTGGCGCGGGCACCCCCGAGGCCCTGCGCGCACGCGTGCGGATGAGCGGCCCGGCTGAATTCGTCTTCGAAGGAGAGACCGAACTGTGACTTCCCCTGAAACGGGCGCGGTGCAAGGCATCACCGAGCACGACATCGCGCAGTACCTGGCCAACAACCCCGCCTTCTTCGAGCGCCACGCCGAGCTGCTCGCCTCCATCCAGCTGGCGAGCCCGCACGGGCCGCGCGCTGTCTCGTTGCAGGAGCGGCAGATGCAGATGTTGCGCGAGCGCATCCGCGGCCTGGAGCAGAAGATCGTGGAGATGATCCGCCACGGGCAGGAGAACGTGACGCTGGCCGAGCGGCTGCACCGCTGGACGCGCGCGCTGCTGCTCACGGGCGAGCCTGCCGCCCTGCCGGCCGTGCTGCTCGAGGCGCTGCAGCACGAGTTCATGATCCCGCAGGCGGCGCTGCGCCTGTGGGGGGTGGATGCCGCGCACGAGGCGGCGCCTTTCGCGCAGGGCGCCAGCGCCGAGGTGAAGAGCTTTGCCTCGAGTCTGTCCACGCCCTACTGCGGGCTCAATGGCGGCTTCGAGGCGGCACGCTGGCTGCAGCAGCCGGCCACCGTGATGTCGCTGGCCATGATCCCGCTGCACGACGAGGGCGGCGCCACCACGGGGCTGCTCGTGCTCGGCTCGCCCGACCCCACACGCTACAGCGCCGAGATGGGCACCGAGTTCCTCGTGCGCATCGGCGAGGTGGCCAGCGCAGCGTTGTCGCGGCTTCGGGCGGATTGAGCGGGAGCGCGCCCTGGAGCCCACCCGCGCCGCGTCTCCTCTGAGCCCCGATCTCGAGGCCTTTGTTCAGCACCTCGTCGTGGAGCGCCGCCTGGCGGCGCGCACGGTGGCGATGTACCGCGAGGCCCTCGGCCGGCTCGAGGCGTCCGCGCGCGGCCAGGAGGCGGAACTCAAGCGCCTGAAGGCCCACCACGTGCGCCGCTTCATCGGCGAATTGCGCGAGCGGGGCCTGGGCCCGCGCAGCATCGCCATCGCCCTGGCCGCCGCGCGCGGCCTGTATCGCTGGTGGGGCCGTCACGGCCAGGTGGCGGCCAACCCCGTGGAGGGCATCCGTGCCCCGCGCGCACCCAAGCCGCTGCCCAAGGCGCTGTCGGTCGATCAGGCGCAGGCCCTGGCCAGCGGCCCGGCCCCGCGGGAGGAAGACGACCCCCGGCTGCGCGCGCGCGACCACTGCATCGTCGAGCTCCTCTACGGCTGCGGGCTGCGCGTGGGCGAGCTCACGGGGCTGGACGCGCAGCCCGGCGGCGCCACGGCCGGCTGGATCGATGCGGCCGACGCCACCGCGCACGTGCTGGGCAAGGGCTCGCGCCGGCGCAGCGTGCCCGTGGGCGGCCCGGCCCTCCAGGCGCTGGCCGCCTGGCTCGCGGTACGTGGCGAACTCATGCGCGGCGACGAGCCCGCGCTCTTCGTCTCGCGCCGCGGCACGCGCCTCACGGCCAGCCAGGTGCGCAGCCGCCTGAAGACCCTGGCCCTGCGCGCCGGCCTGCCCACGCACGTGCACCCGCACATGCTGCGCCACAGCTTCGCGAGCCACCTGCTGCAATCCAGCGGCGACCTGCGCGCCGTGCAGGAGCTGCTGGGCCACGCCAACATCTCCACCACGCAGGTCTACACCAAGCTCGATTTCCAGCACCTGGCGCGCGTGTACGACGCGGCGCATCCGCGCGCGAAGGCGCGGTCCTGAACGAGACCCGCACATGAAAGTCATCCGCCTGCACGAAGGCAAGGAGCGCTCGCTGCTGCGCCGCCACCCCTGGGTGTTCGAAGGCAGCATCGCGCGCGGCCGGGCCGATGCTGGCGAGACGGTACGCGTGGAGGCCGCCGATGGCCGCTTCCTGTGCTGGGGCGCGTACAGCCCGAGCTCGATGATCCGCGTGCGCGCGTGGACCTTCGATGAAGCCGAGCGCGTGGACCATGCCTTCTTCAAGCGCCGCGTGGCGCGCGCACTGGCCCTGCGCGAACGCCTGGCGCCCGAGAGCGATGGCGTGCGTCTCGTGCATGGCGAGGCCGACGGCCTGCCCGGGTTGATCGTGGACCGCTATGGCGATCTGCTGAGCGCGCAGTTTCTGAGCGCCGGCATGGAGCGCTGGCGCGAGGCGCTGGCCGACATCCTCGTGGCCACCAGCGGCTGCACGCGCCTGTACGAGCGTTCGGACTCCGGCGTGCGCGGGCTCGAGGGGCTCGAGCCGCGCACGGGTTGGCTCCGCGGGGGCCCATCGGCTGCAACCACGCCCACGCCCGATGCCGCCCCTGAGGACGGCGCCGCCCCGCAGGCACCTTCGCCCGTGGAAGTCACCATCCGCGAACACGCCTGGCGCCTCACCGTAGACGTGGCCGGCGGCCACAAGACCGGCTTCTACCTCGACCAGCGCGACAACCGCGCGGCCTTTGCGCGCTGGGTGCGGCAGTTCGGCGTGCAGCGCGTGCTCAACTGCTACGCCTACACGGGAGGCTTCAGCGTGGCCGCCCTCTCTGGCGGGGCCGCGCATGTGACGAGCGTGGATTCCTCCGCCCCCGCGCTCGAGCGGGCCCGCGCGCACGTGGCGCTCAACGGCTTCGACGCCTCGCGCCACGAGGCGCTGGATGCCGACGTGAACGCCTACCTGCGCGCGCAGCTGCAGGCGGGCGCGCACTTCGACGCCATCGTGCTCGACCCGCCGAAGTTCGCCCCCACGGCCAGCCACGCCGAGCGCGCCGCGCGTGCCTACAAGGACATCAACCGCCTGGCGCTCAAGCTTCTCGCCCCCGGCGGGCTGCTGCTCACCTTCTCGTGCTCAGGCGGCGTGGGTGCCGAGCTCTTCCACAAGATCGTCGCCGGCGCCGCCGCCGACGCCGACGTGGACGGCGCCATCCTCGCCCGCCTGGAAGGCGCCCCCGACCACCCGACCACGCTCGTGTTCCCGGAAGGGGAGTACCTCAAGGGGTTGGCGATCCTCAAAGCCTGATCCCCGGGCATGAGCCGGGGTGCGCCGGCCGGCCAAACCTGCGAAGATTCCCTGCATGGAACCCGCCCGCGACACCACGCCCCGCTGGCACTACCGCTGCGACAACTTTCACCGCGCGCACGGCCTGTTGCGCGAAGCGGTGGAACTGATGCAGGAGCGCGCGCTCACCCCGCTTGAGCAGGAGGGCGCCATCCAGCGCTTTGAGTACTGCTGGGAACTGGCCTGGAAGACGCTGAAGGACTACCTGGAACACCAGGGTGTGCAGCTGCCCATCGTCACGCCGGCTGCCGTGCTGCGGGCGGCGCAGGCTGCGGGTGTGATCGACCAGGGGGAAGGTTGGATGCGCATGCTCGACACGCGCAACAAGCTCGCCCATACCTACGATTTCAAGGCCTTCGCTGCAGCGCTCGAGGTGGTGCGTCAGGAGTTCTTCGCGCCGCTCGATGCGCTGCACGACCGGCTCTTCGAGGAGCGCCTGGGCCAGGGCGGGGGCGAGCCGTGACCACGCCCCAGCAGGCCGCGCCCTTCCTGACCGACACCGAGCGCGCCATCGTCCAGCGCTTGCTCCAGGCCCATCGCCACGACATCGGCAAGGCGCTTGTCTTCGGTTCGCGCGCCACGGGCCGCGCCCGGCCGAGTTCCGATATCGACCTGGCGCTCACTGGCGTGAAAAACCCCGCCACCGTCGACCGCCTGCGAACCGAGTTCGAGGAAAGCCTGCTTGCCGTCACCGTCGACCTCGTCGATTACGACCGCCTGGCCAACCCGCGGCTGCGCGCCCACATCGACGCGGTGGGCATCGAGCTCGAGCCGGCGCCCGCCTGAGGGCGCGGGCCGGTCCGTCTGCCGCCACTGCCCGCGCACATGGAGCCGCCCCGCCCCCCGGCCGCGCTGGCCGCACGGCTCATCCCCGCGACGGGCACGCTCGGCCACCTCATGGCCCTCGTGGGTGCGGTCGATCCGCTGGAGGGCTCCGTTCTGGTCGTGGCGGGCTGCCTGCTCGTGGCGCTGCACGCCTGGCTTTCGGGCTCACCGCGCGTGCTGCGGGTGTATCGCGCGGGCGTGGCCGTGATGGCCGCCATCGGGGTGGCGGTGCTGTGGGTCATCTCCAGCCGCGGGGGCTTTGGCGGCCCCGATGGGGTGCCCGTCTCCTGGGCCTTCCTGATCCTGCCCTATCCGGCCGCGCTGGTGGCCGGCTTCAGCGGCCCGGGCGGCCCGCGCTGGGTGGCCTGGGGCGGCTGCGCAGTGGGGGTGGGCTACCTCGGCATCGCCGCCATGCTGACGTGGCGCCCGCCGCCGCAGGCGGCCGACCCGGCCGACATCGCGGCCCTGCTCGCGAGCCTGGGCCTGGCGCTGCTGGCGGCCTGTGCGGCGCGGATTGCGCTGCGGCGCGGGGCGGGGCCTGGGGGCCGGTAAGCGCCCGATCGCCCGACCGCCAGCGCCCGCTCACGGCCTGGCCAGCCCGATGCCGCTCACCCCGCCACCCCTGGCCCCTGCACCTCCGTCGTGAATTTCCCTCGCTTGATCGCGAAGTAGGTCTTCACATTGCGCACATTCGCGTCTTGCGTGAAGAGCCGCTGCGCCAGCGCCTGGTAGCCCGGCATGTCGCGCGCGTGGACCACGAGCACGAAATCCGGCCCCGGCGAGACGCGCCAGCACTGCTGCACCGCCCCCTCGGCCACGGCGCGTGCCTCGAAGGCATCCAGGTGCTCGGCGCCTTGACGGTCCAGCGTCACCTCCACCACCGCCGAGAGTCCCACCCCCAGCGCCTGCGGGGCCACCACCGCCACCGTGCGCTCGATCACCCCGGCTTCCTCCAGGCGCCGCACCCGCCGCAGCGCCGTGGCGGGCGATACACCCGCCGCCTCGGCCAGCGCCTGGTTGGAGCGGGAGGCGTCGCGCTGCAGCAACGTGAGCAGGCGCAGGTCCAGCTCGTCCAGGGGAGGGAAGTTTTCAGGCATGTGCAGAAGATTGCATGAGATAGTGATCAACGCAAGAAAAGTGTATTGATCACCCACAACGCACGTTTCATGCGAAGAAGTTGCATTTCAGCAATCTTGTTTCATGCAGCCCTGGCTACGATCCCACTTCCCCGAACCCGGAGCCCCCACCCATGTGCGGCATCGTCGGCGCGGTCAGCACGCGCAACATCGTCCCCATCCTCGTCGAGGGCTTGAAGCGCCTGGAGTACCGCGGCTACGACTCCTGCGGCGTAGCCGTGCACCGCGCCGGCGCCTTGCAGCGCGCGCACAGCACCGCGCGCGTGGCCGAGCTCCAGGCCCAGGTGGATG
>JBJTVI010000129.1:0-10234 GCA_046081145.1 Rubrivivax sp. | reverse complement strand
GCCCGCCACGGATCTGCACTTCTGGCGCGACAGCACCGGGCTGGAGATCGACGTCGTCGTCGACACCGCGCAGGGCCTGCGACCGCTGGAGATCAAGTCGGGCAGCACCTACGCGCCCGACTGGGCCGACGGCCTGCGGCGCTGGCGCCGGCTCGCCGAGCGCGACGGGCAGGCGAACCCGAAGGCCGCCATCGTCTACGGCGGCCTACAGGGCTTCGCCCGCGAGGATGCCGACGTCCTGAGCTGGACCAGCCTGGCCCACAGCCCACCATGAGCGCCTCCCCCCTTCCCCTGCACGGCCTGCGCGTGCTCGACCTCACCAACGTGCTGGCCGGGCCCTTTGCCTGCCACCAGCTCGCGCACCTGGGCGCCGAGGTCATCAAGGTCGAGGCCCTGGGCGGCGGCGACCTCGCGCGCCAGCTCGGCGCCGACCCCGCGCTCAACGAGCGGCTGATGGGGGTCTCCTTCCTCGCGCAAAACGCCGGCAAGCGCTCGATCGCGCTGGACCTCAAGAAGCCTGGCGGCAAGGCCGTGCTGCGCCGCCTGGTGGCCGGCGCGCACGCCCTGGTGGAGAACTTCCGCCCCGGCGTGATGCAGCGCCTGGGCCTGGGCTACGAGGCGCTGCTGGCCGACAACCCGCGGCTCGTCTACTGCGCCATCTCGGGCTTCGGCCAGGACGGGCCGCTGCGCGAGCTGCCCGCCTACGACCAGATCGTGCAGGGCATGGCCGGCGTCATGAGCATCACGGGCGATGCGGCCAGCGCGCCGCTGCGCGTGGGCTTTCCGGTGGCCGACACGATCGGCGGGCTCACCGCCGCGATGGCCGTGTGCGCGGCGCTGGCCGAGCGCGACCGCAGCGGCGGGCGCTTCATCGATGTCTCGATGCTCGAATCGGTGCTGGCCACCATGGGCTGGGCGGTGTCGAACCTGCTCGTGGCCGGCCAGGCCGCGCAGCCCATGGGCAACGAGAACATCACGGCCAGCCCCTCGGGAGCCTTTCGCACGCGTGACGGCCTGCTCAACATCGCGGCCAACAAGCACGAGCAGTTCGAGGCGCTCGCGCGCGTGATCGGCCGAGCGGACCTACCGGGCGACCCCCGCTTCGTCCACCGCGAGGGGCGCCTGGCGCACCGCTACGCGCTCAAGGCCGAGATCGAGGCGGCGCTGGCCGCGCACCCCACCGACCACTGGTGGCCGCTGCTGACGGCCGCGGGCGTGCCGGCCGGCCCGGTCTGCACGGTGCAGCAGGCCCTCGCGCACCCGCAGGTGGCCGAGCGCGGCCTGGTGGCCACCTTCCCCGAAGCCCCCGGCGTGGGCCGCGACATCCGGCTGCTGCGCACGGGCGTGAAGATCGATGGCCAGGCCCCGGGCGTGCAGGCACCCCCGCCGATGCTGGGGCAGCACACGCGGGAGATCCTGGAGGAGCTCGGCTACGGGGGTGAAGCGGTCCAGGCCCTCGCGCGCGAGGGGGCAATCTGAGCAAAGTCCCTTCGGCCCGCACCCGGCATCGGCCCCAGGCCGCCCGCTTTCCCTCATGATCCAGCTGATCCGCCGAGGCCCGGACCGGCAGGACCGACCCGGCCCCAAGCACCCGCAGCAAGGAGACACCCCATGAAACAGCACCGACTCACCACCAGCGACGGCGTGAGCCTCAACGTCCTGGAAGCCGGCAGTGGCCGCCCCCTCGTGATGATCCCGGGATGGTCGCAGGCGGCCGAGCAGTTTCGCCACCAGATCGAGGGCCTGTCGGACCGCTACCGCGTCATCGCCATCGACATGCGCGGCCACGGCGACTCCGACAAGCCCGCCCACGGCTACCGCATCCAGCGCCTGGCCAAGGATGTCTGGGACGCGCTGCGCGCGCTCGACGTGCAGGACGTGACGATCCTCGGCCACAGCATGGGCTGCTCGGTGCTGTGGTGCTACTTCGACCTCTTCGGGTCCGAGCGCATCGGCAAGTTCGTGTTCTGCGACGAGCCGCCTTTCCTCACCTCCAACCCGGCGTGGAGCGAGCAGGAGCTGGCCAACGCCGGCGCCATCTTCTCCCCCGAGGCCGTGACCGGCACGGCCAACGCCCTGGCCGGACCCGACGGCGTGGCCACCTCCAAGGGCTTCGTCGGCGGCATGGTGACCTCGGCCATGGCCGGCGAGACCCTCGAATGGATGATCGGCTGCAACCTGAAGTTCCCGCGCGCGCACGCGGCCGCCCTCATCTACAACCACTGCCACCAGGACTGGCGCGACGTGATGCCGCGCATCGACCGCCCCACGCTCTATATCGGCGGGCGCGTGAGCCTCGTGCCCTGGAAGGGCGTGGCCTGGTCGGCCTCCGCCACCCCGGGCGCGCGCCTGGAGATCTTCGAGGAGGCCGAGGGCGGGCAGCACTTCATGTTCGTGGAGAACCCGGGCAAATTCAACCGCATCCTGGCCGAGTTCATGGGCTGAAGGCGCCCCGGCGCACGCCTCACTTCAGGCTGTTGGCGAGAAAGGCCCGCAGCCGCTCGGTGGCCGGCTCCAGCAGGACCTGCCGAGAAGGTCCCTCTTCGGCGATCGACCCCTGGTGCAGGAACACCACGTGGCTGCTCACGTCGCGGGCGAAGCTCATCTCGTGCGTGACGACGATCATCGTCCGGCCCTCCTCGGCCACGCCGCGCATCACGCGCAGCACCTCGCTCACGAGCTCGGGGTCCAGGGCGGAAGTCGGTTCGTCGAAGAGCATCACCTCGGGCTCCATCGCCAACGCCCGGGCGATCGCCACACGCTGCTGCTCCCCACCCGACAGGTGCGCGGGGTAGGCATGCCGCCGATGATGCACGCCCACGCGCTGCAGGTAGGCCTCAGCCCGCTCCGTGGCCTGTGTGCGCGCCAAGCCGAGCACGTGTACCGGCGCCTCGATGACATTCTCCAGCGCCGTCATGTGGGACCACAGGTTGAAGTGCTGGAACACCATCGCCACACGCGTGCGCAGGCGCTGCAACTGTCGCGGGTCGGTCGCCTGCAAGGCGCCGCGACCGTCGTCTGACAGACGCAGCTCCTCGCCGGCGATCAGGATGCGTCCGGCACTCGGTGCCTCCAGCAGGTTCAGGCAGCGCAGGAAGGTGCTCTTGCCCGACCCGCTGGCGCCGATCATCGAGATCACATCCCCGCGCCGGGCCTGAACGCTCACACCCTTGAGGACCTCGATGGGCCCGAATCGCTTGACGATGCCCTGTGCCTCGAGGGCGCAGGCCTGAGCAGGCGCACTCGCGTCGGCAGGCGTTGATGCGGACAGGTTCATCGCTCAGGCGCTCAACAGCTTGCCGGTTCGCGCAAGGGTGCGGCCCGCCACCTTGGCCACGCGCTGACCGGCACAGGCCCAGCGCGTGGCCACCCGGGCGTAAAGCACCCCTTCGGACTGGGTGCAAAGCTCGGTGCGCCGACCGGTGGAAGGGCACAACAAGGTGGCCACGCGGTCGCCCGGCCTGAGCCAAGAACCCGGCTCGACATCGAAGACGAGAACACCGGCGCGCGGTGCCACGATCGGCTCGGAGCCCGATAGCGGCGTGGGCTCGCACTGCGGCTCGGGCCAGGTGGCGGCCGGCGCGTCAACAAGGCCCCGTCGCGCGAGAAACGCCACCAGCGCACTGGCGTCGGCCTGCGCACTGGCCCACTGCACATCGGTCTCGCCGCGCAGCTCCACCGTGCTGGCGAAGCACGCAGCCGGCACCGGATGGGCGGAAAAGCGCCGCTGCAGTTCGATCCAGGGACGGCTGCAGGCCTCGTCGAAGGGGGCATCCCCACTTTCCATGGCCAGCAGCACGGCCTGAGCGCCCAGCGCTGCGCCCAGCTCGCGGGCCAGGGCCTCGTGCGCATCCAGCGCATACAGATGCACGACGGCCTGCGTGTCGCAGTGCAGGTCCAGCACCACGTCGCAGTCCACGGCGTTGGCCAGCAACGCACGCTTGAGGTGCTCGGTCAGGCTCTGGGCCGGCAAGGCCTGGACGCTCTCCCGCAGGGCGCGGCGAACGGCCGCGAGGTTGGCCGCGACGTCGGACCCGAGCTTGCCTTGCAGCCGCTCGGCCGCAGCGGGTGCCAGATCGGCGAAGCCGCGGTTGAAGTTGACGCCGTCTCCCAGGTCGAATCGACCCTCCAGACGTCCGAGGATGCGCTGGGCCAGACCTACCGGGTTGGCCACCGGCACGAGCCGAATCTCGCCGAGCAACCTCCCTTGCTCCTCCAGCCGCTCCAGGCGCTCGCGCAGGCAGTGCGCCACCAACATGGCCGGCACTTCATCGGCATGCAGCGCAGCCTGGATGAGGGCCTTGGGGCCGCGATCGCGCGGCCCGAAGTGCAGCACCGTGAGTGCGGCGCGCAGGCCAGGCGATCCGCCGCCCAGGAGGTGGTTTTCGGTATCCATCCCGTGATCGGTTCAGTGTGCCGCAGCAGCCTGGGGCTGCAGGTGGCGCAGGTAACGGCGCTCCAGCAGGCGAAAGCCGCCCACCATCGCGAAGGTGAGAAGGAAGTAGATCACCGCAGCGGTGCCGAAAGCCTCCACGGGCAGCAGGTGGTTGGTGTAGACGTCGCGCGCCACGCGCGTGACATCCACCAGGGTCACGGTGCTCGCAATCGAGGTGGCGTGCATCAGGCTCACCACCTCGTTGCCGTAGGGAGGCAGTGCGCGGCGCAAGGCACTGGGCAGCAACAAGCGGCGATACAGGCGCCAGCCCTCCAGGCCGTAGGCCCTTGCTGCCTCGATCTCGCCCGCAGGGGTGGCCTTGAGCGCACCGGCGAAGATCTCGGTGGTGTAAGCAGTGGTGTTGATGGAAAAGGCCAGCCAGGCGCAGAACCACGCCTCGCGCAGCAGGGGCCACGCCGCGCTCTCGCGCACGGTCGGGAACTGGGCCAGACCGTAGTAGACGATGAAGACCTGCACCAGCAGCGGCGTGCCGCGGATCACGTACGTGAAGGCCCACACCGGCGCTGCCAGCCAGCGCCGGGAGGAGATGCGCGCGATGGCCAGGGGCACGGCGCACACGAACCCGGTGGCCAGGCACAGCGCCAGCAACTGTATCGACATCAACAGCCCGCTTCCGAACTCCGGCAGGCTCTGTCGCACGACCGACAGATCCAGCATCAGAAACGCACCTCGCGCACACCCAGGCTGAAGCGGCGCTCGAGCCACGACAGCGCCAGCAGCGAGACGGTCGTCAGCGCCAGATACACGCAGGCAATGAGCGCGAAGAAGGTAAAGGGCTCGCGCGTGGCCGCCGAAGCGAGATTGGCGCGATGCACCATGTCGTCCAGCCCGATGATCGACACCAGAGCCGTGGCCTTGACCATCACGAGCCAGTTGTTGGCAAAGCCGGGGATGGCGTGTCGCACCATCTGCGGGAGCACGACGCGGCGCCACACCTGCGCCGGGCGCATGCCGTAGGCCATCGCCGCCTCGCTCTGGCCTCGCGGCACGGCCAGGATGGCGCCACGGAAGGTCTCGGTCAGGTAGGCGCCGTAGATGAAGCCCAGCGTGAGCACGCCAGCCGCATAGGGCGGCACGTCGATGTAGTCCCAGCCCTGGCGCGTGACCAGCGCGTTGAGCGCGATCTGCCCGCCATAGAAGACGAGCAGCATCAGCACGAGATCAGGCAGGCCACGGATGAGCGTCGTGTACGCGCCGGCCAGCGCACGCAGCGCCGCCGAGCTCGAGAGCTTGGCAGCAGCCCCAGCCAGACCGAACAAGCAGGCCACGGCCAGAGAAAGCGCCGCCACGGACAGCGTTGTCCACAGCCCGCCCAGCAGCGCAGGACCGTATCCGTGCAGCATGGCTGGCGGGACCGCCGCGCGCAGGCCGGTCAGTTTCCGCCGGAGATGTCGAAATCGAAGTACCGGTCGGCCATGCGCTTGTAGGTACCGTCGGCCCGAATGGCGCGCAGCGCCGCATTCACCTTGTCGCGCAGGGCTTCGTCACCCTTGCGAAAGGCGATCCCGACGCCGGCAGCGCCACCGTCCAGGCGAACCGTGGCGCCGACCTGGGAAAAGCCTCGGCCCTCGGGCCTCTTGAGGAAGGCCTCGGAGGACACCACGCTCGAGCCGAAACCGACGTCGCCACGGCCGGCCACGAGCTCCAGGTAGATGTCGGTTTCCTTGTTGACCTGCAGCACCTCGCTGTCCTTATAGCGCTCGGCGAGGTACTTGGCGCGGGGGCTGTTGCGCAGCACGATGATCTTCTTGCCCTTGAAATCCGCCGGCGTGTGGTCACGAAACGCACCGGCCCGTGCCACGAAGCGAGAGGGCACGTCGTAGTAGGGGTCCGAAAAATCGACTGCGCGCTTGCGCTCCTCGGTGATGGTCATCGAGGCGACGATCATGTCGAACTTGCGCGCAGCCAAGGCCGGGATCATGCCGTCCCACTCCTGCTGCACGAGCGTGCACTCGGCCTTGATCCGCTCGCACACGGCCAGTGCCATGTCGATGTCGAAGCCGGCAAGCTTGCCATCCGGGCCGAGTCGGGAAAACGGCGGGTAGTTGCCCTCCACCCCCACACGCACCTTGGCCCATCCCGGAGCCTGCGCGCCAGCCAGGTGCGGCACGGCCAGACCCGCGCATACCGCACCCGCCAGGAACAGTCGGCGGGCGAGACGGGCCGCGGCGAACGGCGCACGCGAGACGGAAGGTGGGAAGTGTGGGCTCATGGAAGTCGTCAAAGGCAGGGGTTGATTGGCTGGCGGGCGAACGGCAAAGCCCATGCAGGCGAGCGCACCCAGGCGAGAGAAGCATCGCCACCCCCGGACTGTGCCCGAGCCTGGACGCGCTCGGCAGCACCGATGCGATCGCATGTCGGCCCTACGCAAGGCCATGTCGCAATCCGGTCATCCAGGCGCGCCAGGCCAGCGCTCCAGCACCGGCGCACCGTCGATGACGCCCACCCGCTCGCGCCAGCCGAATCCCGCCGCGAGCAGGGCTTCACGAAGCGGTTCGGCCTGGGGTGCGCAACGACCAAGTGCCGCCTGGGCCGGCTCGGGCAGCAAGGCGGCATACAGCAATTGGCGTGGCATCAGCGGGGCCAGTGCTGCCGGCTCGTGGGCCGCCGCGCCCGGGGCGGGCGGCACGAAGTGCCGGCCCAGCCCCAGCCATACGGGCGATGCACCCGCCGCATCACGCCAGCCGGGCAAGGTCGCGATGCAGGGTCGAGGCGCATCGTCGTCCTGCAAAGCCTGCGCTTGCGCTTCCTGATGGGCCGACAGCGCTGCGGCAAGCAGCGCCGACCACGCACCGAAGGCCTGGGAAGGTGCAAGCTCCGGGGAGAGTGCAAAGCCGCCCAGCTCGTCGGCGCCGCACAGGTCGTTGCCCAGCATCAGCGTGCGCTGGCGCAGATACAGGCCGAGCTCCGCCGACGCATGCACCGCCCACCCCAGGCGAAACCATGCCTGTGGCTGCGGGCGTCCGATGCGCAGCGACAGGTGCAGGCTGGCGAGCGGCCTACCCGCTTGGCGGCCTGCCGCCAGGGCCACCCACACGTTGCTGCCAGCCGGGCTCGCGGGCATCTCCCGGCCGTCGAGGGCTCTCAGGCTCACCAGGTCTTCGGCCGTGGCGCAGCGAACCTGCCAAGCCTGCTTCGAAGCGGTCTCTTCGGTGCTCATCGGGGGACCCTTCGAGCAGCGACCTTCACGCTCGGAAGCGGTCGAAGACGACTGCCTGGGCCACTCGAGGCAAGCCCCTTGATGCTGCGCCATGCCGGATGGACGCCTGTTGTGCTGCCAGGTTCGCTCATGCACGCTCTCCGTGGGACAACGGTTCAGTTGCGGTCGAGTTGTCGCGCTCGGGGCCCAGGGCCAGAGGGGCGGCGCGCAGCCGTGCTCCGCGGTCGGTCCGCACATCGAGCCCCAGTCGCCGGGCGTCATCGCTCGCGAGGCACCAGTGGCCTTGCTCCCAGCGAGCCCGCGCGAGGACGGCCCGAAAGGCTTCGCGCCGCGTGGTGGTCACCAGGTGCCAGGCCCCGGGCTCCCGGCCCGGCACGGGTGCCACCCACGATACAGGGCCCGCGCGCGAGCGCGCCACCGTCCTGAGCGTGGCCAGCGGCGCCTCGACGATCGGCCCGCCATCGAACACGTCCACGTAGGTCTCCGCCTCGAAACCTTCCTCCATGAGGATGGCAAAGGGCACCTCGGCGACCGGGTTGAGCTGTCCGATCGACCACTGGGCCTCCTCGGGCAGCAGGGGCACGTAGATGGGGGCCTGCGGCAACAGTTCCGCGATGAATGCCTTGCTGCGGCCCATCGACAGGCGCTCAGCCTGTGGGTAGTCCATGTCGAAGAAGCGCCGCCCCACCGCGTCCCAGAACGGGCAGCGCCCTTCGCTGTCGGCCAGGCCAGGACTCTCGGAGGCGATGTGATCGGAGAAGCGCTCGGCAAACTCGGCGATGAACAGCAAGCGCGCCCGGGAGAGCAGCTGCGGCGCCACACCGTGCTCGTAGGCCGGCTCGATGAAGAACGACGACAGCAGCGTCGTGTCGGTCAGCGCGTGACACAGGTGCAGCGTGTGCACCCGGTTTCGCGCCCGCAGCGCCGTGCTGGCATGGACGATTGTCTCGTTGCGGTAGCAGTAGAAGCGATCCGCGAACCCCGCTCGCGCCGTGATGGCGCAGGTACCCACGACGGCTGGCGAACCCTCGGCGGCTGGTCGCCCGCCGTCCTCCAGCACGAAGAGGTAGAGCTCCTCCCCCGTGGGCTGGTCGGCGCTGGCCAGGCTCGCCAGGCTGCGCTCCAGCCTCGCTTGCAAGGCGCTGCGGTCCGCGGGAAGCGTCGTGATGCCGGCGGCGCTGGCCCCGGCCATGCGCTCCAGGGCGTCCAGGTCACCGAGCTCGGCTGGGCGCAGCACCAGCTGGTCGGTCACCAGGTCTTGAGGGGCAGTGGCAGCAGGCAGGCTCATTTCGGGGGCTCCTCGGCTCGGGCGTCGTCGGCGGGAAGTTCGGCGGACGGCGAGAGCGCAGCGGGCGTGCGCTGGGCCGTCCAGTCAGCCGCGCGCGGGCTGCGCTCGTCGCGCGGGGTGCGGCCATAGCGTGCGCGGTAAGCGTTGCTGAAGTGCGAAGCGGAGGCGAAGCCGCAGGCCAGGGCGATCTGCAGCACGGAGTGCCCGCTGTGGCGCAGCAGCCGGCGCGCGCGCGAAAGCCGAAGTTCGATGTAGTACCGGCTGGGCATGTCATCCAGGTACTGCTTGAAGAGCCGCTCGAGCTGGCGCCGCGACACCCCCACGAGCCGTGCGATCTCGTCAGCGGGAAGCGGCTCATGCAGGTTCGCCTCCATCAGCGCCACCGCCTCGCTGACCTTGGCGTTGCGCACCTGCGCGGCCACTGGGGCGCGTTGGCGCTCGTCGCGCCCGCGCAGCCGCTCGAGCCCGAAGTGGGCCAGCAGCGGAGCCACGATCGCCTCCCCATGCTGGCTGGACAGCCAGGCAATCATCAGGTCCAGGCTGGCCGTGCCTGGCCCACAGGACAGGCGGTCACGATCGATTTCGTAGACGCTGCTGGAAAAGACCGTCCTCGGGTGACGCTCGACGAGCCAGGCGACCTGCGCATGGTGAGCGGTGGCGCGGTAGCCCGCCAAAAGCCCGGCATCGGCAAGCCAGGCCGCCCCGCACCCGAGACCGCCCATCAGCGCGCCGGCGGCGGCCTGCTCGCGCAGCCATGGGCCCAGACGCAGCCGCCAGTCGTCCAAGGTGTCCGCAGCCGAGGCTGGCGGGCCGGGCGGCAGGCTGTCGCTGACCACCACCGCGGCGGCCAACTGGCGCGCCGTCGACACACGTCCGTGCACGAGCACCTGCGTGCCGCAGGAGGCGCTGACACCCGCCCCGTCCACCGACAACAGCAAGGACTCGTAGCGCAGCTCGCCAAGCACGTCGTTGGCAGCGGCCAGCGCCTCGGTGGCCCCGCCGCAGGCCAGCAGGGAGTGGCCGGGCAGCAGCACGAACCCGAAGCGGCGCGCGCGGGTGCTCACGTCTTCGGATCGGCCGTGGCCGCGCCTCAGCGCGGCGGATCACTGCCCTGGGCGGGCAGGGGCTGGTAAACCGGCTGGGCCAGGCGAACCGGCTCGATGTCCAGGCGCAAGGCCTCGATCGTGTGGTCGTCCCGCGTGGGTCCGCCCCAGGCGCGCGTGCGCGCATCGGCGCTCAGCCGCCACTCGAAGGCCAGCGCCTGCTCGGGCCGCCAGGCCAATCCGACGGACTGGCGCCCTGGCCCCTCGGCCGCCCGCGCCATGGCGCC
>JBJTVI010000128.1:0-5255 GCA_046081145.1 Rubrivivax sp. | reverse complement strand
CTGCGCGCGGCTGCGGCGCCGGCGCCTGGGATTCGTTTTCCAGGCCTTTCACGTGCTGCCGCACCTCACGGTGGCCGACAACGTGGGGTTGCCGCTGCGGCTGCTGGGCCGGCCAGACGAGGCACGGGTGGCCTCGGCCCTCGAATCGGTCGGGCTGCAGGGGCTGGGCGCGCGGCTGCCGGCCCAGTTGTCGGGGGGCCAGTTGCAGCGCGTGGCGATCGCCCGCGCCCTCGTGCACGCGCCGGGGCTGCTGCTGGCCGACGAGCCCACCGGCAACCTCGACCCCGCCACCGCCGGGCGCGTGCTCGACGTGCTGCGCGAGCAGACGCGCCACGCGGGCAGCGCCTGCCTGCTCGTCACCCACTCGCAGGCCGCTGCGCTGCGCGCCGACCGCATGCTGCGCCTGACGACCAGCGGCATCGTCCCGGCGTGATCAGCGCGCTGCTGCCGGTCATGCTGCGCGAATGGCACCACCACCCGTGGCGCCACGGCGTGGCGGCGCTGGCCGTGGCGCTCGGGGTGGCACTGGCGTGGTCGGTGCACGTGATCAACGCCTCGGCGCTGAGCGAGTTCTCGGCGGCGGTGCGCGCGGCCAACGGCGAGCCCGATGTGGTGCTGCGCGGCCCGCGCGAAGGCTTCGACGAGACGCTGCTGGACCGGGTGGCGGCCCTGCCTGGCGTGGAACGTGCGAGCCCCGTGTTCGAAACCGAGACCTACGCGGCCGCCCGCGACGACCGGCGCGTGCCGGTAAAGGTGCTGGGGGTGGACGTGCTGGTGGTGGCCGCGCTTGCGCCGGAGGTGATGCCGCGGGCGGACGAGACCGTTCGGTCTGCCTCGGACCGTGCGCCGGGCGGCCCGCTCGGGCTCAGCGCGCTGGATCCGCAGGCGGTCTTCCTGAACGCGGCCGCGCGCGACCGCGTCGCGCGCGCGGCCGACGGCACGCTGGCCCTTCAGGCCGGCCCGGCCTGGCCGCGCTTTCAGGTGGCCGGCTCGGTCGCGGCGGGTGGCCCGCCGCTCGTGGTGATGGACATCGCCGCCGCGCAGGCCACCTTCGGCGCCACCGGGCGGCTCACTCGCATCGATGTGCGGCTGGCCGCGGGCGCATCCCCGCAGGAAACGCAGCAGCAGCTCGCTGCCCACCTTCCCGCCGGGGTGCAATGGGCCCGCGCCGACGAGGCCGAGCAGCGCGTATCCAACCTCTCACGCGCCTACCGCGTGAACCTGACGGTGCTGGCACTCGTGGCGCTCTTCGTCGGCGCCTTCCTCGTGTACTCGGTAGTGGCGCTCTCGGTGGCGCAACGCACCCCTGCCTTTGCGCTGCTGGGGGTGCTCGGGCTCACGGCCGGCGAGCGTCGCGCGCTCGTGCTGCTGGAGTGCACTCTGCTCGGAGCGGCCGGCTCGGCGCTGGGCCTGCTGGGCGGCACGGGCCTGGCGGCCGCAGCGCTGCGCTGGCTGGCGGGTGACCTCGGGGGTGGCTACTTCCCGGGCATCGCGCCGGCGCTGCAGATCGATGGCGCCGCGCTGGCAGGCTTTGCCGCCCTGGGCACTCTCTCGGCCGTGGCAGGAGGCTGGGTGCCGGCCCGGCGCGCGCAGGCGCTGAGGCCAGCCCAGGCACTCAAGGGCTTGGGGATGGGGCCAGTGCGGCCGCCGGCGGCGTGGCCGGCATGGGCCCTCGTCTTCGCTGGCGTGCTGCTGGCCCTGGCGCCACCGGTGCAGGGATTGCCGATACCCGCCTACCTGGCGGTGGCGGCGCTGCTGTGCGGGGGCATCGCCCTCGTGCCCTCGGCCGTGCACGTGCTGCTGGCGGCCTGGCCACGCCCCCGTGGTGCCCTGGCGCTGCTGGCCCTGGAGCGCGCCCGGCTGCACCGCCACACCGCCACCGCCGCCGTGGCGGGCGTGGTGGCGAGCCTGGCGCTGGCGGTGGCGCTCACGGTGATGGTGACGAGCTTTCGAGAAGGCGTCTCGCGCTGGCTCGACTCGGTGCTGCCGGCCGACCTCTACGCGCGCACCGCGGCCACGAGCGCCCTGGCCGAGCAGGCGTGGCTCGATGAAGCCTTTGCCGCCCGCGTGGCGGCCCTGCCTGGCGTGCAGCGCGTCGAGGCCTCGCGCAGCCGCGCGCTGCAACTTGCCCCGGGGCGCCCGACGGTGGCACTCGTCGCGCGGCCGCTCACCGACCCGGCTGCCGCGCTGCCGCTGCTTGCCGCACCCGTGGCCGCCGAGGCGGGCCTGCCCGGCGCCTACGTGAGCGAGGCGATGGTGCGGCTTTACGGTGCCCGACCCGGCGAGGTGATCACCCTGCCTCTGGAAGGTCGCGAACTGCGGCTGCAGGTACGTGCCGTGTTTCGCGATTACGCGCGGCAGTTCGGCACCGTCGTCGTCGACCGTGCAGACTACCTGCGGCTCACGGGCGACGCCCGGCTCAACGACCTCGCGCTGTGGCTGGCGCCGGGTGCCGACCTCGCGGAGGTGCAGCGCGGCCTGCGCGAGGCGGCGCCGGACCCATCGATGCTCGAGTTCGCCTCCTCGCGCGAGCTGCGCCAGCTCTCGATGTCCATCTTCGACCGCAGCTTTGCCGTGACGCGCTACCTGCAAATCGTGGCCATCGGCATCGGCCTGGTGGGCGTGGCGGCGAGCCTGTCGGCGCAGGTGCTGGCGCGGCGCAAGGAGTTCGGGCTGCTTGCCCACCTGGGGCTGCGACGCCGCGAGGTGATCGCGCTCGTGGCCGGCGAGGTGGCGGCGTGGATGGCCGCCGGCGTGATCATCGGGCTGCTGCTGGGCCTGGCCGTGAGCGTGGTGCTCGTGCACGTGGTGAACCCGCAGAGCTTCAACTGGACGATGGAGCTCGAGCTGCCGTGGCCACGGCTGGCTGCGCTCGCACTCGCGGTGGGGGCGGCGGGTGTATTGACGGCCGCCTTCGCGGCGCGCCAGGCTGCGTCGCGGCAAGCGGTGCTCTCGGTGAAGGAGGATTGGTAAGAACACACTCTTTCGTTAGTCAGAAAGATGTTTACGGCTCAAGAATACTGGATTAATATACAGTCTCTTAGAGACGAGTAGCGGATGGGGGTCCGGGGGAAGGAATGCGGGCGGTGCGGTCTGTGGATAACTCGGAGCTGGCACGGCTCCGCTGCCTCTCGGTGCTCGATGTGCTGAGCCTAATGGCCGATCACGCGAAGGTCGACCGAAACTTCTCTCCGGTACGGGACACAGGTACCCAGCGCGTCCACGTCAGCGCTGGTGGGGCCGACTGGGAGATCCTGGTCGACGGCGCTCGCTTCTACGACACGCAGGCTGGCAAGGGTGGCGGCGGCGCAGTGGACCTCGTCATGCACCTGTGGCGAGTCCCGTTCAAGCAGGCCGTGAAGATGCTACGGGAGGCCGGCGCGTGAGGTTCGTGCGCGCCACGGAGGACTTTGTGTACGGGGGGCGCCCACGGCCTGGCTTCCCGCTGCTTCTCGGCGGGTCGATGGAATGCGCGCAGCCGTTCCACGATTACCTGCTGCACCGACTGCTCGACAGCGGCAAGGCGCTGGACATCAAGACCTGGGAGGCCTACGGACGCCGGCTCTGGGACTTTGCCTGCTTCCTCGATGCCAACGGCCTCACCTGGAACCAACCCTTTGCGGCAGTGGGCCAGAGCGTCGTTCGGGTGTACCGCGACTGGCAGGCGCAAGACCTCAAGCTCGACCCGGCAACGGTGAACGACAGGCTGGAACTGGTCGCTGCGATGTACCGCTGGGCGCACGGGCGTGGACGCATAGAGCGCCTGCCCTTCACCCTCTCGGACGTCACCGTGCAAGGCGTCGAGCACGACCTCGCGCATGTGACCGGGGGCAGCAGGATAGTGGCCCGGCCGGACGTGCTGCTGGACGAGTGGGACAAGGAACCCGCGTTCCTCACGGCTGATCAGCTCAAGATCGCTCGCGCCGAGATCCGCTCGCCGTCGCAGCGGCTGCTGTTCGACCTGATGGCGCGCGTTGGGCTGCGGTCAGTCGAGGCGCGGACGTTCCCGATCTCCTACGTCTTCGATCCA
Organism: Rubrivivax sp.; assembly: GCA_046081145.1. Lineage (GTDB taxonomy): Bacteria > Pseudomonadota > Gammaproteobacteria > Burkholderiales > Burkholderiaceae_C > Rubrivivax. The sequence continues at coordinate 1,225 of JBJTVI010000128.1, read as the reverse complement.
TCGACGCGAAAGGCGCTGAAACCCGGCACCTTCATCGAGGTGCGCCTGAACCCCCGCGACATGGAGATCAAGTTCGACAAGCCACGCGTGGTTCATGTGCCCTACAGCTTGATGGAGGACATGTACGCCTACTCGACCTACGAGCGCTACGGGTTGGCAGGCGACCTGGAGCGAAGGGAACTGATCCTCACGACGCACGGGCAGAGGTACGGCAAGGACTCGGCTGTGACTGCGTTTGCGCGACTGAGCGACCGGGTCGGCTTCCGGGTGCGGCCGTTGATGCTGCGGCACAGCTACGCGATCCACACCCTGCTGCTGCTGCGCAGTCGACCCGACATCAAGCTCGAGCCACTGATGTACGTGCGGGACCGACTTGGGCATGCGAGCGTCCAGACCACCATGGTCTACCTGCGACAGATCGAGCGGCTGCTTGGCGCCGAGGCGCTGGCCATGATGGACGAGTTCGATCAGCTCTACGGGGTCAGCCGAGCCCTTGCCGCGGCACCGCCGCTCGTCTCCATCGACCCGCCGCAGCACTGAGCGCAAGATGCCACGCAAGAAGAACTACGAAGCCAGCGAGTGCCGCGCCGCACCGGCGGCTGCCACCTCGTCCCCGCCGAAGTCGCCGACCCCCAGCGCAGATGACGCCTACATCGACATGCAGGCGCTGCTGGGTCCGGACGCCCGATTCGCCAAGAGCGTCAAGGTGATGGATCTGCGCGGCTGGCTCAATCGCGGCATCGACCCCTGGGTGTGTGCGGCGGGGTTCTGCCTAAAGACGTTGCTACTCTCGGGAACGCGCTCGACAGCGACCGTCACCACCTACTACGACCACCTACCCTACCTGTTCAAGTACCTGTCCGGTGGCGAACAAGCACCTGCGGTACTGCGGGCGAGCGCTCCCTCCAGCCTGTCGCCGTTGCACGTCCAGCACCTCATCGGCTGGCTGAAGATGCGGGCACAGGCCGAAGGTTGGCGCCCCAGTTCGACGCGCAGCTACTTCAAGGCGGCAAAGGCCGTCTTGGTCGAGATGTTCGCCCAGGGCTTGATCCCGGGGCAGCCCTCCCGATTCTTCCCGCGGGGCGCCTTATCCTTGCGCCGGGATGGCGAGAGCGGCCAAACGAGTCTGAGCGACGCCGAGCAGGAGCGCCTGGCCAAGGCCGTGAAGGCTGACCTGGTCGACATCCACCACGGCCGCCTGACCTTGACCCAGGGCCAGGTGCAG
>JBJTVI010000127.1:0-5883 GCA_046081145.1 Rubrivivax sp. | reverse complement strand
GCTGGATCGCGCGGTACAGGAGACGGTCGTTGCCCACCCAGCGCACGCCCCCCACGTCGATGTTGTTGTAGTTCGTCAGGGCAGTGGCCTTGCGGTCTTCGAGATCGATCACCACCAGGTTCAGGCGCCCGGCGATGGATGAGGTGGTGGCGAGGTACCGGCCGTTGGGCGAGGGCACCATGTCGGTGAGAGCAGCCCGGCGGAAGAAGTCCGCCAGCGGAATCGGGCCCGAGGGGGCCGCAGCGGCGGGGGCCGAGCTGGAGCCCTGCGCCATCGCGGGCGCAGCGGGCACGGAGCCGAGCAGGGCCAGCAGGGAGGCGCCGAGCGCTCGACGGAGCTTGGAGAGGGGGGCGTGTTTCATGGCCGCGAGTGTAGGTCGGGAAGGATAGGGAGGGTGTCAACGGTGACTCTGATCGAGTTTTATCCTAGACCGTTCCGGGCCGGCCACCGATGCCGGGCCGACGAAGTGTGCAATCGGGCGCGCGAGAGGCGGCTCCGGCGGGATGAATGCGGTCAGCCCGTGCGCGCCGGAGGCGGGGAAATCGCTAGGGCTTGCGGGCCGAGACCACCCAGGCCACCTGCCCGACCGCGGATTCGAGCGCCTGGCAGGCGGGATCACGCAGGCCCGCACGTGTGGCCGCCTGCAGGAAGGTGGATGCCCCGTTCTCGTCCAGAGCCGATGCGCGCATGGCCTCCAGTCGCGCGCATTCGGCACGATAGGCGGCCTCGCGCTCGCCCAGCGCCTGCAGGGCAGGGGCCACTTGGCCGGAGCGAACGGCTATGGCGAGGGTGGCGATCCCCTGGAGCATGTCTACCAATGGCGCACTGCGGGCGCGCGCCGCCTCCATCCGCGCCTTCAGCGCGTTGACGGCAAGGTTGTAGTCGTCACGCACCTCGATGGCGTGCATCATTCGCTCCACCGGGTCAGCCGGGGCGCTGGCCAGGGCCTGCAGCATCGCCGCCGCTCGCGGAAAGAGCCGGGCTTCGCCCAGTGCAAAGGCCAGGTCGGCGCGGTGCTGCTCGGCGGCCGTGTCGATGACCGAGCCGCGTGCGTGGACCACGGCATGCAGGCGTGCGCCGCCGGCCAGCCACGCCCAGCTGGCCTCGGCGGCGGCCTCGCGGGGCAGGTATTCGAGGCCGAAGTTGCTCACAAGGGCGTCCACGCCGCCGGGCGGGGGCAGGGCATCGGCAAAGTTCTGGCCCGTTCGCAGCGTGATGCGCGGGCCGGCCTGTTCGTGCGCCAGCGGCCACTGGGCTGAGTCGACGCAGATCCAGTGCACCGATTCGAGGGCCTGGGCGTGGCGCGCGAGCAGCATGCGCGGCAGCACGGCAGGGCCGCTGCCTACGTCGCCCACGACGGCACAGCCAGCGAGCCAGTCGAGCTGGGCCTGCCAATGCTCGCGCAGGGCCTGGGCGACGGGGTCGGAGGCGTCGAGGTCGATGGCCCCGCGGTCGCTCTTAGACCACAGGAGCGACCAGGGTTCAGCGTTCAGGCAAAGCCTCCATGCGGGAAATGGCTTCGATGATGGCACGAAAGGCCGAGCGCTCCGGGGGGGTGAGCTCGGGGTGCCAGGCGTCCATGAGCAGGATGCCCCTGGGGCTGCCGGATGGGTTTTCCGCCGAGTGTTCGAAGGTGTCGTCGAAGACCAGTGGCTCGCCTTCCTTCCAGTGGTGCCGCCCCACGCCGGTGAGCTCCAGGTGGCAACCCTCGGGCACCAGGAAGGGGATATGGATGACCACGCGCGCGTTCGTCACACCGTGATGCGGCTCGATGCGCGTGCGCGGCTGCAGGATGGAAAAGCAGATTTCCGGCGCCTGTCCGTCGATGCGACAGAGGTCCAGGCTGTCGAGGACGCCGCCGGTGACCGGAAAGCGCAGATGGTTGGCCTCGTAGCGCCTGCCGTGACGGAAGAAGAAGAGGGCGTCCCAGGAGGCTCCGGGCGGCCCCGAGACGTACTCGTCGCGTCGCGCGCCCGGCTCGAAGTTCATGAAGGGCTCCACTCCTTCACCCGCCACGAGCGCACGCTGAAACTCGGCCTTCATGTCGCCGTAGGCGCCCAGGAGCGGCGCCACCAGCGGGTGCGAGCGCGGATCCAGGAAGCCACCGCTGCGCAGGCCCGGCACGAAGATGAGCTTCGGGCGCTGCGTCGGGTGGCTGGAAAAGACGCTGGCCTGGCCCAGGTAGCCCGCCAGGGCCCGGTCGATGCGAAAGAGGGCCCGGGGCTCATTGGCGCGGCGGATGTCGGAGTAGGCGTCCTGCAGGTACTGCGCCCGCAACTCGCTCATGGCCGCCACGCGGGCCGACCAATCCTGAGGGCTGCCCAGGTCGAGCGCAGCCAGCGAGGCGGCGTCCAGGCCGGCTGCCGACCGGTTCGCGGCCTGGTGCCAGGCCTGCAGCGCGGCCAGGCGCCGGCCCGCCACCTGCGCAGCCTGGGCCCGCAGCATCCAGGCCTGCGGCAGGGCATCGAGCCGCGCCCGCGCTTCCGGCCTGGCCAGGGCTTCGAGCACCTGCAAGGCGGCAGCCCGAGAGGTGGCCGCACGTTCGCGCAAGCTGCGCAGCGACTGCAGCGCGCCTGACCCGAGCCCGGGGCTTGCTCCCGCGGTCGAGGCGGGCGCGTGGACGGGCACGAGCCGATCCACCAGCACCAGCAGTTCGGGGTCGATGCCGGGCGACTGGGCGTCAGGGGAAGACATAGGCGGCAAGGGTGGCGGTCTGACGGTCCCGTGGGGGTGGGATGCGCCGGCCGGCCCCCATCAGGCGGCGCCGGCACATGCCCTGAAAACGCACAGGGGCTCCGAGGAGCCCCTGTCTGGGAGAACCCGCCATCCGCGCAAGCGGGTGGCGGGCTCCGCCGGGCCGCGGGCCTGGCGGGATGGACGGTCAGAGATCCGGAGGGTGAGATCCTCAGAAAGCCTGCTGCACGCGGAAGTACACCTGGCGGCCCAGCGCGTCGTACAGGTAGAAGTTCCAGGGACGGCCGTCGTAGGTGATCAGCTGCGGCATCTTGCCTTCGAGGTTGACCACGCCGAGCGTGACGGTGGTCTTCGTCGGGTGGCGATAGGTCAGCGCCAGGTTGGCCGTGGTGTAGGCCTTGGTGGCGGTGATCTCGCTGCCGTGCTTGTCGATGTGGTTGATCGTCAGGTTGGTCGAGAAGCGGCCGTACGTCCAGGTGTTGCCGAGGTTGGCCCGCATCTTCGGGTTGCCCTGAAGGCCGACCTGGTTGGCGCCGCCGTTGATCGTGTACTTGTCGACGATGCTCACGCCCCAGTTGTTCTGGAGACGGCCAAGCGAGCCCAGCTTGAAGTCGGTCTTGACAGAGACATCGTAGCCTGCGGTGTGAATGTTGCCTTCGTTGACCGAGCCGCGCGTGATGTTGGTGATCTGCCCGTTGGCCGGGTTGCGCGTGATCGAGAAGGCTGCCGGCACCGGACCCAGCGCCGGGTTGTTCGTACGGTCGATGATCGTCTGCGCCGACATCGTGGTGATGCGGCCGTTGATCTTGATGTCGTAGGCATCCAGTGTCAGGCTCAGCCAGTTCGTCGGGTCGAAGACCACGCCGAAGCTGCTCTGCTTGGAGGTCTCGGGCTGCAGGCCAGGGTTGGAGATGACGGTGGCGTCAACCTGGATCGCCACGAGCTGGCGGGAATCCGGCACGCCGTCGCCATTGGTGTCGCCGCACTGCACCGGGGTGCCGCCGAAGGCACGGCAGGTGCGGAAATCGACAACCGAGTCGGCCGAGAAGGAGGGCTTCTGGGTCAGCTGGTTGAGCGAGGGAGCACGGAAGCCTTCACCCATCGAGCCGCGAACCGTCAGGTTCTTCATGGGGCGCCAGCGCGCGGCGACCTTCGGCGAGAAGGAGTTCCCGTTGCCGCCCGGGCCCTTGGAGTAGGTGTCCTGGCGCCCGGCCAGCGAGAGCTCGAGGTCCTTCATCAGGGGGATGCCCACTTCGAAGAACGCACCGCTCACCTCACGCTTGCCCGCCGAGGAGTTGCCCGCCGAACCTTCGATGATGCCGGCCTCGGACTGCGGATCATAGAGGTCGGAGAAGGTCTCGGTACGCCTTTCGACACCCACGACGCCCGCCACCGTGCGGCCCTGGATCTTGAAAAGATCCATCGACGCCGTGGCGTACATTTCCCTGGAATCCCAGGCGTCGTCGCGCGAAATGGTCGCCTTGACCCCGTTGAGCACCGAGGCCGGGCTGCCGAAGGGGTTGAAGATGTTGTAGCGCCCGTTGGCGATCGCCGCCTCGAGCAGCGGGCGCACGATGTAGTTCTGGCCCAGCGACAAGAAGACGTACTTCTCGGAACGGAAGCCGACGTCGATGTCGATCTTGTTGAACAGGCGGCCCTTCAGGCCGACGAGGCCCGACGAAACGGTGGCGTCAGTAGACTGGTCGCGCGGGCCGGCCGCGGCCATGCGGTGACGCAGCGAGAGCCCGTTGGGGGCTTGCGCGGCCAAGCCCGGCACGGCGGCCGTGATCGCGATGTAGGCCGGGCTGCTCGGGGAGAGCGTGACGGCCACCGGGGTGGCGGCGTACCGGCCGAAGGTGTCGAGGTTGGAGATCGTTGCGGACGAGTAGACGGACCAATCGTCGTTGATGTTGAACTCGCCGTTGGCGAACACCGAACGGTTGCCGGAGGCGGCCTCGTTAGCCGCCGATGCGTTGAAGTTGAAGGAGCAGATCGAACCCGACACCCAGAAGTCGTTCTTGGTGCAGTCGAAGCCCGGAACGGCCGTGAAGCCCACGCCGGGCCGGTTGTAGTTGTTGCCGAAGGTCGACAGGCCGAGTACGTCGCCGCCCAGCTGATTGCGCGTGAAGATCATCTCGCGCTTGTTGATCGACACGCCGGCGAACATGCGGCCCTTGGCCCCGGAGGCGCCCATCAGCACCGAGCCCTCCTTGGTGTCGCCGCCCACCACCTCGGGGTTGCCCTCGCCGTAGGTGGCCTGGAAGCCGTTGAAGTTCTTGCGCGTGATGAAGTTCACCACGCCCCCGATGGCGTCCGAGCCGTACACGGCCGACGCGCCGTCGGAGAGGATTTCCACGCGCTCGATGGCCGCCAGCGGGATCTGGTTCAAGTCCTGGGCGGAGGCGGCAAACGGAGCCTTGGAGATGCGGCGGCCGTCCACCAGCACCAGGGTGCGGTCCGAACCGAGGCCGCGCAGGTTGATCTCAGCCAGCGCCTGGGCCGAGCTGCCCGACTGCGGCTTGAAGTTGCCGAAGGAGGAGAAGGTCACGTCGCGCATCAGTTCCGCGATCGAGTTCTTGCCGCTGGCCTCGATGGCCGCGCGGTCGATCACGGTGACGGGCAGGGCGCCTTCGGTCTCGGCGCGCTTGATGCGCGAGCCGGTGACCTCGATGCGCTGCTCGGCCTGGGCGCCGCTCTGCTGGGCGTGAGCGGTGGGCAACAGCGCCAAGCCACCGAAGGCCAGGGCAACGGCCTTGGCGACGGTGGAGGGCTGAATCTTCAGGGAGGTGGCCATGGTTTCCTTCCAATCTAACAGGGCCCAAAGGCGGGCACGAAAGTTCGCCTCAGGGCGTTGCCGCCCGTCAGCCCGGATTCTGTGGCCGGGAGTGTCCCCTCGTGGCGCAGCCGTGGCCCACAAGGGTTTCCCCTCGCTGTCGGGGATTTGCGACACTTCTGGGGCGCAAGGCGCACCAACTTGGTGTCCCGCCCTGCACTTGGAGCCTGGAATCTCAAGGCCATCGAGCGCAGAAAGGCCGGCTCCGGGCAGCCTGCTTCGGGCAGCCCGCGCAAGCGCCAGCGGGGTGCCCAGCAGCGGGCTCAACGCGGCGGGCGCCGAACCAGGGGCTCAGCGCGGTGCGAGCCGGATCGCGCCGTCCAGGCGGATCACCTCGCCGTTGAGCATGTCGTTCT
>JBJTVI010000126.1:0-6021 GCA_046081145.1 Rubrivivax sp. | reverse complement strand
CGTCGCCGCGCTGGCGCGCCGCCTCGCGCATGCGCTCGTCGCACAGGTAGGCCATGTTCGTGTCGTCCATCTGCACGTAGCGGCAGCCGGCGTCGAAGAGGCTCTGCAGCTCGTCGGCATAGGCCTGCGCCACGTCATCGTAGAACACCGGCTCGAGCTCGGGGTAGGCCTGGCGGCTGATGCCCGCCCGGCCGCCGCGAAAGTGCAGCATCGTCGGGCTCGGGATCGTCACCTTCGGGGTGGCGCCCGGTGCGCGCTGCTCCACCTGACCCTTGAGGTACTCGAAGTCGGCGCGCTGGATGTCCTTGACGTGGCGCACCTTGTCGACCACCTTGATCACCGGCGGGGCGAGTTCCTCGCTGCCGTCGGCGCGCCGGACCGTCACCGGGATGTCGGTGTGCACGCCACCCATCTGCTCGAGGAAATCGATGTGGAAGTAGGTGCGGCGGAACTCGCCGTCGGTGATCGCGGCCAGCCCCACGTCGCGCTGGAACTGGACGATCTCGGCAATGGCACGGTCCTCGAACTCGCGCAGCGCGACGGCATCGATTTCGCCGCGTGCCTTGCGTTCCCGCGCCTCCAGGAGATAGGCCGGCCGCAGGAAGCTGCCGACATGGTCGGCGCGAAAGGGAGGGGTGGTGCGGGTGGGCATGGGGGGAAGGTCCGGACAGTTGGAGAGGGCGGGCGCACGGGCGGCGTCAGTCATGAACGATGCTGCGTTCCTTGATGATGCGCGCGAAGCGCTGTGCGTCGCCCTTGGTGAGCCCGCCGAACTCGGCCGGGCTCATCGGCGTGGGCTCGGCGCCGATGCCGCGGATGGCCTCCACTGCGCCGGGCAGCATGAGGGCGCGGTTGATCTCGCGGTTCATGCGCTCGATGATGGCCGCGGGCGTGCCCGCCGGCGCCCAGAAGCCGTGTGTCGTGCCGGCGTCGAAGCCCTTGAGGCCGAGCTCCTCCAGCGTGGGCGCATCCGGGAACATCGACAGCCGCTTGGGCGAGGTCACGGCCAGCAGCCGCAGCCGGCCCGAGCGCACGTGCGAGAAGGCGATGCCCGGATCCATCAGGTAGTCGAGGTTGCCGGCCAGCAGGTCCTGCAGCGCCGCGGCCGAGCCACGGTAGGGGATGTGCACGGAGAAGATGCCCGCCTGGGACTTGAGCATCTCGCCGGCGATGTGCGGGCTGGTGCCGTTTCCGGGCGTGCCGTAGCTCATGCGGCCGGGGTTGCGCTTGGCATGGGCGATGAATTCGGCGTAGGTCTTGTAGGGTGCGTCGCCGCGCACCACCAGGAAGAGCTGCAGCCGGGCACCGGCTGCCACGGGGACGAGGTCCTTGTCGTGGTCGAAGGGCATCTTCGGCGTCACATAGGGAACGATGGAGGCACCGCTGCCCGAACTGCACAGAAAGGTGTAGCCATCCGGCGCGCTCTTGGCGGCAGCGTCCGAGCCGATGATGCCGCCGGCGCCGCCACGGTTGTCGACGACGATCTGCTGCCCCAGCGCCTGCGACACCGCAGGTGCCACGGAGCGTGCCACGAGGTCGGGCGAGCCCCCGGCGGGGAAGTTCACGATCATGCGGATCGGACGCGCAGTGGGCCAGGGCGGTGTCTGGGCGCGGGCAGGGCCCGTGGCTGCGAGGGCCAGGGCCGACAGGGCAGCAGCCGTGACGAGCCGACGTTGCGGATCGTGCAGCGCAGGGCGGGGGTCCTTGGGATCGGGACGGTGCGGCATGGCATCTCCTTCAATGACCGGAACGGACGTGATTCTGGACCAGCGCGGGCCTGTGGCGAGCTGTCGGGGGGGATTGGCTGGCTACACTACGGTGCACCATGGTGACAGGTCCCGGTCCGCGCATCCTCCTCACCGGCTTCGAACCCTTCGCAGGCGACACGCTGAACCCCAGTGGCCTGGTCTGCCGTGCCCTGCATGGGCAGCGCGTGGCGCACGCGACGGTGCACGCGGTGGAACTGCCTTGCGTTTTCGGGCAGGCTTTGCGGGTGCTCGACGAGGCGCTTGCGGCAACCTCCCCCGTGCTGGTGTTGGCGCTGGGCCTGGCTGCCGGCCGCGCTGAGATTTCGGTGGAGCGCTTGGCCATCAACGTCGACGATGCGCGCATCCCCGACAACGCGGGCGCGCAGCCGGTGGATGTCGCGGTGGTCGAGGGCGGCCCGGCAGCCTGGTTCAGCACGTTGCCGGTCAAGGCGATCGTCGCTGCGCTGCAGCGGGCGGGCCTGCCTGCGGCGGTGTCCCAGACCGCCGGGACCTTCGTGTGTAACCACGTCTTCTACGGGCTGCAGCACCGGCTGGCTGGCTCGGGCGTGCGCAGCGGCTTCGTGCATGTGCCTCTGGTCGATGCGCTCGCACACGCGCATCCGGGCATGCCGGCACTGCCGCTGGAGGACCTCGTGCGCGGGGTGCGCATCGCGCTTGAAGTCGCCTTGACGCACACGGGAGGGGATCTGGTCATGGCTGCCGGCGCGGTGGCGTGAGGGTCGACGGGAGCCCGCGCCGCTAGCCTCGCGCGCGTTGAGCCGGGACCTCAGGGCGGGAGCGCCGCCACCAGCGCTTGCACCCGTGCGGGCAGGCTCTCCCATCGCAGGATGCTGCCGTGATCGTGTCCGGGAGGCTCCTCGAAGGACGCCCGCACGCCGCGTGCCACGGCCGCCTGCACCCAGTGCTGCGCGAAGCGCGGCAGCGTGTTGTCGTCCTGCGCTCCCGTGGCTGCGACAACGGGCGTGCCGGGTGGAATGCCGGTGACGAATGCAAGCGGGCTCAGGCTGTGTGTCCAGGGCCGGTCGGCGCCTGCACGCTGCATGTTCCGGTGGTCCCGCCAGGCGGGCACCTCGCAGGGGCAGCCCAGAAGAAGGGCAGCGTCGGCGGCGCCCGGGTGCCGCCCGAGCACGAGCGCAGCCATCGCCGCGCCGCCCGAGTGGCCGACGAGCACGACGTACCGAGGCCGCATGGCCTGCCGAAGGTGGGCCAGCGCACCGGCGATGCGAGCCACGTTCCCGGCCGTGTAGTCGTCGTCGCGCGGGTTGGCCCAGCCGCTGGAGTCGCCTGCGGGCGTCCGGTAGCCTGGGCGGATCATGAGCATCGGCAGGTGCCCGTCGGCTTGCAGCGCACGCCCGACCGCGCTCCACCGATCGAGATGGCGCTGCTCCAGCGTCCCGCCACCGTCGCCGTGCAGCATCACCACCAGCACGCGCGCGGGTGTCGCCGCGCCGCCCTGGTCTGGCGCCATGGGCACAATCGCCAGACAGCCCGAGCCTCCGTCCGGCACCGCACGCTGCGGCGGCAGCTGCGCGCACGGCTGTGCCTGCGCCCGCGCCGCCATGAGGGCAGCTGCGAGGGCCGCTGCAACGATGGCCCGCAGTGGAGGCCAGCCGCTTGCCACTGCCCTGCGCATGGCCCTTCAGCGCAGCTGCGCGAAGTAGTGCGCCAGGTCGGTGATGTCCCGGTCGCTGTAGCCCCGCAGGACGCCGTTCATCTGCGTGTCGCGGCCTTGGGTCTTGTTGTCGCGGAACTCCCGCATGGACTGCACCAGGTAGTCCTGGCGCTGCCCAGCCAGGCGTGGCATCTGCTACTGGCCTGCATAGTTCGGCAGGTGGCAGGTGCCGCACAGGTTACGCGCAGCCAGCGCCTCACCGCGGCGGAAAGCCGGTTCGTCGCGCGGCACGGCCTCGGCACGCACGGGCTGGCGGCTGTAGTGGTCGGCCAGCGCCACGATCTCTGCATCGCTCACGCCGTCGAGCAGGCCCTTCATCGCTGCGATCGGCCGCAGTCCCTCGCGAATCAGGATCTGCGTGTTCTCCAGGAACACCCTGGGCTGCCCGGCCAGCGAGGGGCTCAGGGGCAGGGTCGAGTTGCCATCAGTCCCATGGCACGCGCCGCACAAGACGACGCGCGCAGGGGGGGGCGCTGCTGCCGGGCTGCCTGCCGCCGCGGTCGCTGTCTGCGACTGTGCGGCTGAGGCGGCGAGCAGCCCACCGAGAGCCGCCGCCCGCAGGACGGCGGCCCGGGTCGGCCGGACTGGCATGCTCAGCGTGCGTACGACACGCGGTAGATCGCGCCGAGCTGCTCGTCGGAGATCAGCAGTGAGCCGTCAGGCTGCTGGTGGATGTAGGCGGGCCGGCCGTTGAAGGAGTCGTCCGGGTTGAGGAAGCCGGTGAGGAAGGGCGTGATCTTCGGGTTGCGGCCGTCGGCATCGGCTGTCACGGTGATCACGTCGAAGCCGAGCTTCTTCGTCCGGTTCCACGAACCCTTGCGAGCGATGAACATCGCGTTGCGGTACTGCGCCGGGAACATGTTGCCGGTGTAGAACTTCAGCCCCATCACGGCGGCGTGCGGGCCCATGTCAGCCACCGGCAGCGTCACCCCCGCGCAGGGGTTGGACTTGACGATGTCGCGGTCGGCCACGCCGCGGGCATGGCAGTAGGGGAAGCCGAAGTCCAGGCCCGTGCGGCTCATGCGGTTGAGTTCGTCGTCGGGCGTGTCGTCGCCCATCCAGTCGCGGCCGTGGTCGGTGAACCACAGCTCCTTCGTGACCGGGTGCCAGTCGAAGCCCACCGTGTTGCGCACGCCGCGGGCAATCACCTCCATGCCCGAGCCGTCGGCGTTGTAGCGGCGGATCTGCGCGTACTCCTGGCCGGGGATGCAGACGTTGCAAGGCGCGCCGAAGGGCACGTAGAGCTTGCCATCCGGACCGAAGGCCACGTACTTCCAGTTGTGGTGCTGCTCGGGCGGCAGGTTGAAGACCTTGGTCATGTCCACCGGCGCCACGTTGGGGTTGGTGGCGATGTCGTCGAAGCGCAGCACGCGGTCGATGGCGAACACGTACAGCGTGTTGCCGCGCACCGCCACGCCGGCAGGCTGCGTGAGCTTGTCGATCACCGTGCGCACCGTGCGCTGGCTGCAGTTGTCGGTGATTTAGTAGACGCGGCCGATGCCGCGGGTGCCCACGTAGATCTTGCCGTTGTCGGCGCGCGCCATGGCGCGACCGCCCGGCAGGCCGTGCGCCCACAGCTCGAGCCTGAATCCCGGCGGCACCTTGAGCCTGTCCAGCGGGATCTGATCGGGCGGCGTCACGGTGAGCTTGCCCGCCAGCGGAGCCAGGGTGGAGCTGGCCTGCTCGGGCGTGCGGCCCTGCTGCCAGGCCAGCTGCACGGGTGCATTGACCACGGGCGAGACGGTCGGCGGCGCCGCGGGCTGCGAGGCACAACCGGCAAGCAGGGCGGCTAAGGCGGCGAGCGCGAGGAGTGCACCGCTGGTGCGGGCAACGGCGTGGGAACGAGAGTGCAAGTCGATCTCCTCGAGATAGGCGTTCAAACCCATTGTCTGCAGGGACACGGCGCGGCCCCCGTGGAGCCTGCCCAGTCCCCTCACTCGGCATGGGCTTTGATTCGGGTTTCCCCGGTGTGGGTGCGCCCTGCCACCGCAAGGGTCCGGTCCGGCTCACGTACAGTGCGCAGCCTTTGCGGGTTGCCACCCATCCCGTACTGCTGCCGCGCGTCGATGCTTGCCTCCTGCCTCCGTCCTGACCACCCCCTGGCCGCCGTCGCATATGCCCTGGCTGGGTTGGGCATGTGCGCAGGCACGCCGGCACAGCCGCGCGGCGATGGGGAGCAGGCCGATTCGCGTGTCGTCATCACCGCCAGCGGCGCCGCGCGCCGCATCTTCGACGCTCCTTTTGCCGTGGGCACCGTCGACGCCGACGAGTTGCGTGCCGCCGGTCCGATGGTCAATCTTTCGGAGGCCCTGGCGCGCGTGCCCGGCCTGGTGGCCAGCAACCGCCACAACTACGCCCAGGACCTGCAGATCAACTCGCGCGGCTTCGGTGCGCGGGCGAGTTTCGGCGTGCGCGGGGTGCGCCTGGTGGCCGATGGCATTCCTGCCTCCGGGCCCGACGGCCAGGGCCAGGTCTCGCACTTCGACCTCGCCAGCGCGTCGCGCATCGAGGTGCTGCGTGGTCCGTTCTCCGCGCTGTACGGCAGCAGCAGCGGGGGCGTCATTTCGCTGGTCAGCACGA
>JBJTVI010000125.1:0-8247 GCA_046081145.1 Rubrivivax sp. | reverse complement strand
ATGGAGCCCGTGGACTGGCTGGGCCAGGCCGTGACGGTCAAGCCGGCCATTGCCTTCATCGTGTTCTGGCGCTATGTGGGCTTCAATGTGGTGCTGTACTTGGCCGCACTCCAGACCATACCGAAGGACCTGTACGAGGCCGCCACGATGGATGGAGCCAGCTCTTGGCATCAGTTCTGGCACATCACGCTGCCCAGCCTGAAGCCCATGGTCTTCTTTGGCGTCACGCTGAGCGTGATCGGGGGCCTGCAACTGTTCGAGGAGCCCTTCATCCTGACGGGTGGTCGTGGCGGTGTGGACCAGTCGGGGCTGACCTCCGCCGTCTACCTCTACCGCATGGCCTTCGACTTCAACGACTTCGGCGGCGCAAGCGCCATGTCGTGGCTGCTTTTCGCGGTGGTGGCGGTGCTCACCTGGCTGACCAACCGGGCCTTCCGCAGCCGGGCAGAGGGTGCCTGAGCTGGTCCCCCCGGCCTTGCCCTCTTCTCGCGCCATGGCCCCCTGGGCCGCCCGGCTCCTCGTGCTGGCCGGCGCCCTGGTGATGCTCGCCCCCTTCTTCTTCATGTTCGTCTTCGCCACGCAGTCGCGCACGGCCATCTTCAACATGCCCCCGCCGCTGTGGTTCGGTGGCGACTTCCTCGAGAACCTGGGCATCCTCACCACGCGGCTGCCCTTCTGGCGCAACCTGGGCTGGAGCCTGTACGTGGCGCTGGCCTCCACCGCGCTCACGCTCTTGTTCTGCTCGATGGCGGGGTACGCCTTCGCGCTCATGGAGTTCCGCCTCAAGAAGCTGCTCTTCGGCCTCGTCATGGCCACGATGCTGCTGCCCTCCTTCATGAACATGATCCCCACCTTCCTGATCATGGATGCGCTGGGCTGGATCGACGAGCACCGCGGCCTGTACATCCCGGGGGCGGCCAGCGCCTTCGGCATCTTCCTGGTGCGGCAGTTCGCCGCCAGCGCCATCCCGCGCGAGCTGATCGAGGCGGCCCGCATGGATGGCTGCGGGGAGTTCGCCATCTACTGGCGCATCGTGCTGCCGCTGCTCAAGCCCGCGCTGGGCACGCTCGGCCTCATCACCTTCATCGGCTCGTGGAACAACTTCATCGGGCCGCTGATCGTGATGCGCAGTGCCGAGAACTACACGCTGCCGCTGGCGCTGCGCAGCCTGCAAAGCCCCGTGAATACCGAGTGGGGCGCGCTGATGGCGGGGTCGGCCATCGCCACGATCCCGCTGCTCGTCCTCTTCGTCGTGTCGTCGCGCCAGCTCATCGCCGGCCTGACCACCGGCGCCGTCAAGTAAAGCCCCCAACTGCCCGAGCCACCATGCCCTTGCCCGACACGCTCGCCCACCGATTTCCCGCCGACTTCATCTGGGGCGTGGCCACCAGTTCCTTCCAGATCGAGGGCGCCGCACACGAGGACGGAAAGGGAGAGTCCATCTGGGACCGTTTCTGCCAGATGCCAGGCGCCATCCTCGATCACAGCAACGGCGACGTGGCCTGCGACCATTACCACCGCCTGGAGAGCGACCTCGACCTGATCGCCTCGCTGGGTGTCAAGGCCTACCGGTTCTCGGTGTCGTGGCCGCGTGTACAACCCAACGGAGGCGGCACCTGGAATACCAAGGGCCTGGACTTCTACGAACGCCTGGTCGATGGCCTGGCCAGCCGCGGCATCCAGGCCCACATGACGCTCAACCACTGGGACCTGCCCCAAGCCCTGCAGGACCGCGGCGGCTGGACGGCACGTGACACGATGGCGCGCTTCGTGGACTACGCACGCGGCATGAACCGCTTTCTCGGTGACCGAGTGGCCGCGATCACTACCCACAACGAGCCCTGGGTCATCGCGGTGCTCGGCCACGAGCAAGGGAACTTCGCGCCGGGCCTGAAGAGCCGCAAGACGGCGCTGCAGGTGGCGCACCACCTGCTGGTGAGCCACGGGATGGCGGTGCAGGCGCTGCGGGCCGACGGGTGCCGCGCGCAGCTGGGCATCGTACTGAACCTCTCGCCGATGGTGCCGGCCACCGAGTCGCCGGAAGACCAGGCAGCCGCATGGAAGGCCGACGCTGCCGGCCGGCGCTGGTATGCCGACCCGCTCTTCCTCGGCACCTACCCACCGGAGATCGTTGCCAACTTCGGCGATGACGCGCCCGTGGTGCACCCCGGTGACATGGCCTGCATCGCCACCCCCATCGACTACCTGGGCGTGAACTACTACACCCGGCAGGTCATCAGCGCCGGCGAACCCTTCGACAACAAGACCAGCGGCCTGCCGCTCACGGAAATGGGCTGGGAGATCTATGCGCAGGGCCTCACCGACCTGCTGCTGCTGCTGCACCGGGATTACAAGCTGCCCGACGTGCTGATCACCGAAAACGGCGGCGCCTTCAAGGACCCGATGCTCGGCGGCCGCGTGCAGGATGCCGACCGCATCGACTACCTGCGCACGCACATCGCCGCCGTGGCCGACGCGCGCGACCAGGGAGTGCCCATGCGCGGCTACATGGTGTGGAGCCTGATGGACAACTTCGAGTGGTCCAGCGGCTACGCCCGGCGCTTCGGCATCGTGCACGTCGATTACGCCACCCAGGTGCGCACCCCCAAGGAGAGCGCGCACTGGTACCGCAGCTTCCTCCAGGCGTGCCGCGGCGCGCATTCCTTGAACGCCGGAGCCTGAGATGGGCCAGGTCAGCCTCAGGGGCGTGCGCAAGCGCTTCGGCGACCAGGAGGTCATCGCCGGCCTCGACCTGGACATTCGCGATGGCGAGTTCCTCGTGCTGGTCGGGCCCTCTGGCTGCGGCAAGTCCACCACGCTGCGCATGATCGCCGGGCTGGAAAGCATCAGCGAGGGCGAGTTGCTGATCGACGGCCGGCGCATGAACGATGTTCATCCAGCCGAGCGCGGTGCAGCCATGGTGTTTCAGAGCTACGCGCTCTACCCGCACATGACGGTGGCGCAGAACATGGGCTTCGCGCTCAAGATGGCGGGCACAAACCGGGCCGAGCGCGAGGAGCGCGTGGGGCAGGCGGCGCTGGCGCTGCAGATCACCGAGCTGCTCGCGCGCTACCCGCGGGAGCTCTCGGGCGGGCAGCGCCAGCGCGTGGCCATCGGCCGCGCCATCGTGCGCCAGCCCACCGTGTTCCTGTTCGACGAACCGCTTTCCAACCTCGACGCCGCGCTGCGTACCAGCATGCGGCTGGAGCTCTCGCGGCTGCACCGCACGCTCAAGACGACGATGGTCTACGTGACACATGACCAGGTCGAGGCCATGACGCTGGGTGACCGCATCGCCGTGTTCAACCAGGGTCGCATCGAGCAGCTCGGCGAGCCGATGGCGCTGTACCACCAGCCCGCCAACCTCTTCGTGGCGGGTTTCCTCGGCACGCCGCGCATCAACCTCGTGGCCCGGCCGCAGCCGGGTGCCTCGGCCACCCACCACCTGCTCTGGAGCCAGGCGGCCGGCCCTGCGGGCCCGGCCCCGCAGGCCACCCACCTGGGCCTGCGCCCCGAGCACCTGGGCGTGCTGCCAACTGGGGCGGGCGTACCCGCCGTAGTCGAGCATGCAGAGAACCTCGGGGAATCCTCCATCCTCCACCTGCGCGGCGAGGGCCTGCCCGAGTTGCTGCACGCGCGCGTCGCTGCGCCCCGCGCGGCAGGCCAGCCCGTGGGCCTGGCCCTGGATCCCACTCGCGCGCTGTGGTTCGATGCTGCGGGCCAGCGGCTTGACATCTCGACGCCTTCACCATGAACCCATCCTTGCCTGCCCTTGCCACCCCTGACACGTTCAAGCTGCCCTGGAGCCGCTTCATGTCCGTGATGTCCGCCGCCGCCCTCGCCCTGGCGGCATCCCTGCCCGCCGAAGCCGCCCCGGATCTGAAAGTCCCCGAGGGCTACCGCCTCGTGTGGGCCGACGAGTTCGACACCCCCGGCCACCCCGACCCCGCGCGCTGGGTGCACGACACGGTGCGCAACCGTGAGGGCTGGTACAACAACGAACGCCAGTACTACGCCGGCCCGCGCCTGGAGAACGCGCAGGTGCAAGACGGCAAGCTCGTCATCCGCGCCCGCCGCGAGTCTCTTCGCAACGCGGCCGACTGGGGTGGCCAGGCCTACACCTCCGCGCGCCTCATCACCCGCGGCAAGGCCGAGTGGACATACGGGTTCTTCGAGGTGCGCGCGCGCATGCCCTGCGGCAAGGGTAGCTGGCCTGCCATCTGGCTGCTGGGCAGCGGCGGGCGCTGGCCCGACGACGGTGAGCTCGACATCATGGAACACGTGGGCAGCCAGCCGCAGCGCGTCACCAGCGCCGTGCACGTGAGCGCGGGCCATGCCGGCCAGGCCACGAGCGGCGCGGCTCCCCTGCCCACCGCTTGCAGCGCCTTCCACAACTACCAGATGCACTGGACCCCCGAAGGCGTGGCCTTTGGCGTAGACGGCCACACCCACCTGCGCTACCCGAAGATGGACATGGGCCGGCGCGTCTGGCCCTTCGATGCGCCGATGTTCATGATCCTGAACGTCGCCATCGGCGGCGACCTCGGTGGACCGGTGGACGATGCCGCGTTCCCGCTGGCGATGGAGGTGGAGTACGTGCGGGTCTACCAGGCAGGGCCGGCCCGCCGGCCCTGAGCGCGTGGATGGGCAGCGTGGCCTAACATCCCACCCATGCACACCGACCTCTTCGCCCGCCCCGGCCGCTTCTACAAGGGCAACCTCCACACCCACTCCACGAACTCCGACGGCGTGCTGGAGGCCGGCGAGGTGTCCCGCCGCTACCGCGAGCGCGGCTACGACTTCATCTGCCTGTCGGACCACTTCCTGCCGGTGTACGGCTTTCCCGTCACCGACACCCGGCCGCATCGCACGGCGGAGTTCACGACGATCCTGGGTGCCGAGGTGCACGTGCCCTCGACCTCGCTGGGCGAGAAGTGGCACCTGCTGGCCAACGGCCTGCCGGCCGATTTCGAACCCACCCGCCCGGGCGAGTCGGCCCAGGCGCTGGCCGCGCGCTGTGCGGCTGCCGGCGCCTTCGTGAGCATCGTGCACCCGGAGTGGTACTCGCTCGGCCTGGACGATGCCCACGGCATCGATGCCGCGCACGCGATGGAGGTCTATAACCACACCTCCACCGTGCTGAGCGACCGCGGCCAGGGCTGGGGCCTGCTCGACCAGTTGCTCGCGCGCGGGCGGCGCCTCCATGCACTGGCCTGCGACGACGCCCACTTCAAGGTGGACGATGCCTTTGGCGGCTGGGTGATGGTGCACGCCGAGGCCCGCGAGCCCGAGGCCCTGGTGGCGGCCCTGAAGGCCGGGCACTACTACTCCTCCACGGGCCCGGAGATCCACGCCATCCGCATCGAGGACGACGAGGTGGAGGTGGAGTGCTCACCGGCCGTGGGCGTCTTCCTGCTCGGCAAGGGCTCGCGCAACACGCAGGTGCTGGGGCACGACCTGCAGCGCGTACGGCTGCAGGCCTCCAAGCTCGGCAAGGACAGCTACCGGCGCATCGCGGTGGTGGATGCGCAGGGGCGCAAGGCGTGGAGCAACCCCTTCTGGCCCGAGGGGTCCTGAGCCTGCATCGCCGGCGCGGGCTCAGGCGTCGAAGTGCCTCAGGCCTTCGTCGCTGATCGCGTAGCCCGTGAGCGTGCGATCAGCCTCGGAGAGCCGCCAGTCCAGCATGCGCCGTGCCATGTGCAGCGCGAGCTCGCGGTAGGCCGGGTCGCCCGACACATCGTGCAGCCAGTGCGGGTCGCGCTGGAGGTCGAACAGCAAGGGCGGCAGCGCCGCGCAGTGCACGTAGGCGGCCTGCTCGGAGCGCAGCACCGCCAGGCTGCAGTCGTCGCGCGCGATGCCCAGACGCTCGTGAGCGAGCCCGCCTGCGAGGTCGCGGAAGTCGTATTCCCAGTGCGCCTCGGTCCGCCAGCCGGCAGGGGTGTGCCCGTGCGTGAAGGGCAGCAGCGAGCGTCCGTTGCAAGGCCGCGGCCGTGCCTGGCCCAGCCAGTCGAGCACCGTGGGCAAGATGTCCACGTTCTCCGTGAAGGCCTGCACCTGCGTGCCGCGCGTGGCATCCGCCTCGGGGCGCGGGTCCACCACGATACAGGGCACGTGGTAGCTCTGCGGAAAGTAGCCCCGCTTGGCCACGAGGTGATGGTCGCCCAGCTGCTCGCCGTGGTCGGAGGTGAGCACGATCAGCGTGCGCTCGAGCTGCCCGCTGTGCTCGAGCAGGTCCAGCACCCGGCCCAGGTGATGGTCCACCTCCGCCAGCAGCCCGAGGTAGGCCGCCCGCACGCGCGCCACATCGGGCAGCGAAAGGTCCCGCGCAAGCCCGGGCATCCAGTGCATCGCGCTCTTGACCTTCATGGTGTCCAGGATCAGGCCCGTGAGCGGGTGCACCGCTGCCTCTGCCTCGGCACTATTGGCCCGCACAGGCAGCGCCAGGTCGGCAGGGTCCACCAGCCGGTGCCATGGCGCAGAGGGCATCAGTGGCGGGTGCGGGCGAAAGAACCCGAGATGCAGGAACCAGGGCCGGTGGGTGCGGATGCGCAGGTAGTCCAGCGCACCCTCGGCACACCAGGCGGTGTCGGTGTGCTCGGCAGCGATGGGCGCCGGCGGGAACCAGCGCGGATCATGCTCGCCCGGTCCCGGGCGAAAGAGCGCCTCGTAGCTGCCGGGAATCTCGTAGCCCTGGCCGGACAGCCAGGCCAGGTAGTGCTCGCGCGGCTCCTCGAAGTCGCGCACGATGTTCCAGCCACCGGCAATCGAGTTGGTGGTGAAGCGCGGATCGCGCGCCGCAGTGTGGCGTGGATCGGGCACCGTGGTGGTGTAGCCGATGAGCGCCGGCTCGTAGCCCAGCTCACGCGCGTACTCGGGCATCGTCTTCAGGTGCGAGGCGGTCGGGGCATCGTTGGTGATGACGCGGTGGTTCATCACGTACATGCCGGTGTGAAGCGAGGCACGGCTCGGGCCACAGGGCGAGCCCTGCGCGTAGTGATGGCGAAAGAGCACCCCGCGTGCAGCCAGCCGGTCGATGTTGGGCGTGACGGCCTGCAGGTGTCCGGCACAGCGCAGCGCATCGGCGCGCAGCTGGTCGATGACGATGAGCAGGACGTTGGGCGCGCCGGGTGTACGGGTGGAATCAGTCATGAGCGCTCCGGTTGCGAAGGGTCGGCACGCCACTCGTGCAGCCGGATGCAGGCGGCGTGGTGTGCGGGGCTGGCGGCCTGCAGTGGCGGACGGGCCGCCGCACAGGCGTCCACGGCGTGGAGGCAGCGCGACTGGAACACGCAGCCGCTGGGCCGCTCGACGCCGCTGGCGGGCTCGCCGGGCTGGGGCTCCCACTGGGCGCGTACGCTCGGGTCGGGCACGGGCACGCTGGACAGCAGCACCCGGGTGTAGGGGTGGGCGGGGCGCGCGAAGACTTCAGCGGTCGGCCCGACCTCCACCACGCGGCCCAGGTACATCACGGCCACCCGGTCGGCCATCATGCGCACCACGCCCAGGTTGTGCGTGATGAAGAGCATGGTCAGCCCCAGGCGGGTGCGCAGGCCGGCCAGCACGCGCAGGATCTGCGCCTGCACCGATACATCCAGCGAGGACACCGCCTCGTCGGCCAGGATGAAGCGTGGCGCCAGCGCCAGGGCCCGCGCGATGCCCACGCGCTGGCGCTGGCCGCCCGACAGCGCGTGCGGGTAGCGCTGCGCAAAGGAGGCCTCGAGCCCGACGAGATCCAGCACCTCGGCCACCCGGGCCGCACGCTCGGCACGCGTGCCCACCCCGTGCACCGCGAGCCCCTCGCCGACGATCTCGCCCACCGACATGCGGGGATCGAGCGAGGCGAAGGGATCCTGGAACACCACCTGCATCTGCCGGCGCAGGGCGCGCAGCTCGGCGGCACCCATGCCGGTGAGGGCCTGCCCGTCGAAGGTGATGTGGCCGGCCGTGGGCTCGATCAGGCGCAGCAAGGTCCGGCCCAGCGTCGTCTTTCCGGAGCCCGATTCGCCCACCAGCGCCAGCACCTCCCCCTCGCGCACCTCGAGGTCGACCTCGTCGACCGCCTTGAGCATGCGCGGGCGCCAGCCTGAGCGGCCGACCGCAAACCAAGTGGACACACCCCGTGCGACGATGAGCTCGCGCGGTCCGTCGGCACTCACCGCGACACCTCGATCTCTGCAGCGCGGGCGCAGCGCACGCGATGGCCAGACGCCACCTCGAGCAGGTCCGGCATCGCGCGTGCACACCGGC
>JBJTVI010000124.1:0-7599 GCA_046081145.1 Rubrivivax sp. | reverse complement strand
GCCCGCCGGGTCAGTTCCAGCTGACCGTCACGGGGACGATGCCGGAATAGCTGGCCACGGCCTGGTTGGCGCCTCCGTGAGGGTGCCGCCGATGCTGAAGTTGCCGTTGCCCGTGGTGCCCAGGGATCCGCCAGAGCCCGCGAGGTTGGTCGTCAAGGTGCCGAGGCTCATCGTCTGTGTCCCGCCGGAGGCCGTGAGGGTCACGGAGGAGGGCATCGTCACCGAGTAGGCGAGCCCGGCGGTTCCCACCAGGTTCACGCCGCCGGCGGAGCCGACGTTGGCCGACAGCAGCGTGACGCCACCGGTGGCCGAACGGGCCCCGTCCGGAGCGATCACGACCGTGCCCGAACTGGCACTGGGCGCGATCGTGCCGAAGCTCAGGCCCGAGGTGGAGGAAACGGCGAGCGTGCGCACGAGCGTGGCGCTCGCACTCACATCGGCGTTGACCGACTGGGCCAGGGCGTGGCCGCCGAGAGTCGCGAGAGCGACCCCGATGGCCGCCAGGCGCAGGGACGAGCGAGCGTGGGAGATAACCATGAGAAGTCCTTTCATCGAATTGCACGAACGACAAGGCCGGCTGACCGCCGCCGCAGCGGCTGCGCTCGACCCCGTGGGAGTGATTTCGGCCGTAACGGGCCTGAACATGCAGACACGACCGGGCACATTTCGTAACAAAGTTGACAGCCGGCGGGCCGGCGGGGGGGAACGCGGCCGGGATCGGGCCCGGGCCCGACCGGGATCAGGCCGTGACGATCCAGCCTTCCACCGGATCGACCCCCGGCGGTAGGCCCCCTTCAGGGTGGCCGGCGGCCCAGGCGGCCTGCACCAGGCACAACAGGGCATCGATCCGGTCGCCCGCCGCGTCGTCGGCGATGCGGTCACGCAGCGCGGCGCTCATGGCCACCCGCACGCCCAAACGGGTGCGGCCCAGCTCGAGCGCGCCCAGGAGGTCCTTGCGGGCGATCAGGCGCGCAGCGTCCGGCCCATTCTTGTAGGAGCGCGCGCCGATGAGCTCGTGCGCGAGCAGGGCCGGGTAGCCCTCCACCGCGATGCGCTGCGGGTCGCCGCGGCGCTGCCGCGGCAGGGTCAGCCCGGCCTGCACCAGACGCCACAGGCCCTCGTAGTACATGAATCCCACCGGGACATAGCGGGTCTGCAGGGGGCTCGTGGAACGCAAGGCCCCGAGGGCGAGGTCGGTGCGGCGGTGCACGAGCCGCTGCCCGGCCGGCCGGCCCGAGCCCCAGGCGTCCACCAGGGCGCGAAACGCCATGCGGGTGGCGCAGCGCTGGCGCAGCGCGGTGATGACGCTGTCGGTGTCCGCCCCCAGCCCCAGCTCCGCCACGAACGCCCGCGGCAGGCCGAAAGGGAAATCGAAGGCCCCGAGCCACGGGCCGGGCCGGGCCAGCAGGGCCTCGAAGGCCGCCAGCGTCGGCAACTCGTCGAGCCGCTCCAGGCGCAGCACGCCCGCGGCGAGCCGGCCGTGTGCAACCGTGATGGCCTTGGCGCGCGAGGGCGCGCTGCTGAAATCCACCCCGATCAAGGCAGGGGCAGCAGGAAGCGGGGCGTCGGTGTCGGGCACCTCGCCATTGTGCGGTCCCGGCCCGGCCCGGGCGGCGCGGCGCGGCGCGGCGCGGCTCAGGGGTACAGTGCACATCATGGCAGCCCATCCCATCCTGGCCGAGGCCCTTCGCGGTGGCCTGGTCGAATCGTTCCACCGCGGCTCGCTGGCCATCGTCGACGCGCAGGGCACCGTCCACACGGCGCTGGGCGACATCGAGCGCCCGATCTTTCCGCGCTCGGCCGTGAAGGTGCTGCAGGCGCTGCCGCTGGTGGCCTCGGGGGCCGCGCAGGCGCTGGGCCTGACCGACGAGGAACTCGCCCTGGCCTGCGCCTCGCACGGCGGGGAGCCGCACCATGCCGCGGCTGCTGCCTCGATGTTGGCCAAGGCCGGCGTGGACGCAGGCGCCCTGGAGTGCGGCACGCACTGGCCCTACCACGAAGCCTCCGTGAAGGAGCTGGCCGCCCGCGGGGCACAGCCCAGCGCGCTGCACAACAACTGCTCGGGTAAGCACGCCGGCTTCGTCTGCCTGGGCTGCCAGCTTGCCGGCGGCCGCGAGGTGGGTGCCTTCGTGCGCGGCTACGTGCAGCCGCAGCACGCCGTGATGCAGGAGGTGACGGCCGCGGTGCAGGCCGCCACGGGCTACGACCTGTCGCGCGCCGCCCGGGGCACCGATGGCTGCTCGATTCCCACCTTTGCCATCCCGCTGCGCCATCTGGCCGACGCCTTCGCACGCGTGGCCACCGGTGTCGGGCTCTCGCCCGATCACGCACAGGCGGCGCGGCGGCTGCGCCAGGCCGTGGCCCGGGCGCCGCACATGGTGGCCGGCAGCGGCCGCTTCGACAGCCGGGTGATGGCCCGCCTGGGCGAGCGCGTGTTCTGCAAGGTGGGGGCCGAGGGGGTCTACTGCGCTGCCCTGCCCGAGGTCGGGCTCGGGGTGGCGCTGAAGATGGACGACGGCAACACCGCGCGTGCCGCCGAGGTGGTGATGGCCGCCGTCATCGAGGCCCGGCTGAGCCTTGCAGGCGAGGACGCCGCGCTCCTGCGCAGCCTGAGCCGGGTGGAGCTGCGCAACTGGAACGGCATCGAGGTGGGCGCCTTGCAGGCGGCTGAAGCCCTTCGAACCCGCCCCTGATGGGGCCCGACGGGCCGCGGCGGGGCATAACAT
Organism: Rubrivivax sp.; assembly: GCA_046081145.1. Classification (GTDB taxonomy): domain Bacteria; phylum Pseudomonadota; class Gammaproteobacteria; order Burkholderiales; family Burkholderiaceae_C; genus Rubrivivax. Next base: position 4,873 of record JBJTVI010000124.1, on the reverse strand, counting down.
CGCGGCCATGAACAGTCAGGGTGGATGCGCTTGCGCAGCGGTCGCTCCCCGTGTGCGGGGCCGCTGGTTCGCACGTGCCGTGGGCAGGCTGTCGGCACGGTCGGCGCTGACGGCACGATCAGGCTGGGCGATCTTCCCGGCCCTGTCGTCGGCCCTGCCCGCCACACTCGTCGGGCTGCTCGCCCTGACACTGCCCCTCGGGGCCGCCGCCGCCGGGCAGCCCGCCGGCGCGCCTGTCTACATCGCCTTCGACGGCGCCTACGGCGTGAAGACCAACACCGCACCCAAGGCCATAGAGCGCGGCATCCGCGCGGCGATGGAGGAGATCAACGCCCGCGGCGGGGTGCTCGGCGGCCGCCCGCTCCAACTGCTCACGAGCGACAACCAGGGCGTGTCGGCCCGCGCACGGGACAACTACCTCGAGTATGCGGCCAGGCCCGACGTGATCGCCGTGCTGGGCGGCAAGTTCAGCCCGGTCATCGTCGAGACGGTGCCCGAGGCGCAGCGCATGAAGGTGCCGCTGGTGAGCGTGTGGGGCTCGGCCGACCCCATCACCGACCACGGGCACAGCCCCTCCTTCGTCTTTCGGCTCTCGCTCAAGGACAGCTGGGGGGTGGAGGCGATGCTCCGGCGCGCCACCACCGCGCACAAGGCGCGGCGCGTGTGCGCCGTGCTGCCCAACACCTCCTGGGGCCGATCGGGCCAGGGCGTGATCACGAGCCGGGCCGGCGCGCTCGGGCTGACGGTGGTGGCCACGCGCTGGTACAACTGGGGCGACAAGGCCTTCGGCGAGACGATTGCCGCCTGCCGCGCCGGCGAGGCCCAGGCGATGATCCTCGTGGCCAACGAGGTCGAGGCGGCACTCCTGGTGCGCGAGATGGCCGCCCTGCCCGCGGCCGAGCGCTTTCCGATCGTCTCGCACTGGGGCGTCACGGGCGGGGTGATGCACGAGCTGGCGGCTGACTCGCTCGACAAGGTCGACCTGCAGGTCATCCAGACCTTCACCTTCGTCGACAACACCCGCCCGCGCGCGCGCCAGCTCGCCGCCTGGCTGCTCAAGGAAGGCGGCTACACCGCGGTGGCGCAGATCACGAGTCCGGTGGGCTCGGCCCACGCCTACGACATGACGCACCTGCTCGCGCGCGCCGTCGACCAGGCGCGCTCCACGCGGGGCGACGACATCCGCCGCGCCCTGGAGAAGCTGCCCGCCTTCGAGGGCGCGGTGCGCACCTATGCACCCGCCTTCGCCCCGGACCGCCACGATGCGCTCGGGCCCCAGCAGGTGCTGTTCGTCCGCATCGAGCGCAGCGGCGCCCTCACCCCGGTCCGCTGAGGCCACCCCCGGCCCCTCTCGATGCAGCCTCGCCCGCTCACGGAGACGCTGCGCGGGCGCATCCTGGGCGAGCTCACCCGCATCATCCGGCGCTGGGTGATGCTCTCGGTGGGCGTGGTGGGCGTGCTGGCGGTGGCGGCCGGCACCTACGACGCCTACACCAAGCTGCAGCAGGACGCCGAGCTGGCCGCCACCCGGCTGCGCGCCGACGTGGACAACACGGCACGCCAGCTGCTTTCGCTGGCGGATTCCTCGCTGCTCTTCACGGGGCTGACCGACAGCTATGGGCGGGAGGGCTACCTCAAGCCGCTGCTGGCGCGCTTCAACGCACCCGGCGGCAGCCCCTACACCGTTCTCGACTACCGCGGCCGGCTGTACGTGGGTACCGCCACCCCGGTGCTCCAGGAGGTGCTGGCCAGCCCCACCGTGCGCGAGGCGGTGCAGGGCGGAACCGCCCGGCACGGCGTGCTGGGCCTGGCGGGCGACCGGCGCCTGCTCGTGATGGTGGTACCGGTGAGCTCGCCACAGACACCTGCCCCCGTGGGCTACATCCTGGCCAGCGTCGACCCCGACGCCGCGCTGGACGATCTGCCGCTGCGCGCGGGCCTGAGGGTGGCGCTGGCCACCGAGGGTTCGGATGCCGTCGGGCCTGCCGCGGCCGTGCTGCCCCTGGGCATGAACCGCACCATCCGCGCCGGAGCGGCGCCGCTGGAGGTCAAGGTCGATCTGCGCGTGAGCCGCAGCGGCGCTTCGGTGCTGCTGCTCACGCTGGCCATTGCCCTGACCACCGGCGTGCTCGGGTTGCTGCTCACCGGGCAGCTCAAGGGCTGGGCGCGCGGCTTCGCGCAGGGCACCACGCGACGCCTGGACGAACTGGTGAGCTACTGCCGCGAGATCGTCGCCGGGCGCCCCGTGACGCTCACGGCCTACGAGGTGCACGACGAGATCTCCGACGTCTTCCACGCCCTCGACGGCATGCTGCGCCAGCAGCGGCTGGACACCGAGGCGCTGCGGGCCTCGGCACGCGTCTTCGAGACCTCGGCCGAGGCCATCCTGATCACCGACGCCCACGGCCACATCGCCGACATCAACCCCGCCTTGCTGCGCATGACCGGCTTCACGCGGGAGGATCTGATCGGCCGCCCGGCAGGCATGCTCTACCAGGGCGCCGACACCGAGGCCACCTCCACGCGCATCCGCGAGGCCCTGCGCGCGGGGGACACCTGGCGTGGGGAGACGGCCTTCCGCTCGCGCGAGGGGCGGCTCATTCCCACTTATGTGGCGGTGTCGCGGCTCGGTGACGACGCCGACTCCAACCGCCGCACGGTGGCGGTGATCTCCGACATCAGCCCCGTCAAGGCGGCCGAGGAGAAGCTGCGCTTCCTGGCCTACCACGATGGCCTCACCGGCCTGCCCAACTTCCGCAGCCTCTCCGAGACGCTGCAGCAGCGCCTGGCGGCGCCCGATGCGGCCAGCCGCCCCTTCCTCGTCGTGTTCTTCGACATGGACCGCCTGAAGTGGGTCAACGACAGCCATGGGCACGACGTGGGCGATACCGTCATCCGCGGCCTGGCCTCGCACCTGAGCCGGCGGTTGCCGGCGCGCCACCTGCTGTGCCGCCGCTCGGGCGATGAATTCGTCGCCCTGGTCGAGGTGGATGGCGGGCAGACGCTCGGCAACCTGCGCGAGCAGCTTGCCGAGGGCATCAGCAGCTTTCGCGTCGAAGCCGAGATCGGCTCCATTCCGGTCACCGTCAGCGCGGGGGTGGCGCGCTACCCCGAGGATGCAGCGGCCGTCCAGGACCTGCTGATCTGCGCCGACGGGGCGCTCAACCGTGTCAAGCAAAACGGCCGTGCCGCGGTGGGCTGGTACGACGAGGGCCTGGGGCGCAAGCTGCGGCGCGACCGCATGATCCAGACGCGCCTGGCCCACGCGATCGACGCCGGTGCCATCACCGTGCACTACCAGCCCGAGGTGGACCTGCGCCACGGCACGGTGGTGGGCTTCGAGGCGCTGGCGCGCTGGGTCGACGAGGAGCTCGGCGAGGTGCTGCCCGGCGAGTTCATCCCCGTGGCCGAGGATTCGCACCTGATGGAGCGGCTCACGCTGCACGTGCTGGCCACCGTGCACGCCGACCGCCCCCGAATCGAGGCGCGCTTTCCGGGCGCACAGGTGAGCGTGAACACGCGCCCGCAGGCCCTGCGCAGCCGCCGCGTGCTGGATCTGCTCACGGGCGTGGGAGCGCCCGAGGGCCAGGCGCGGCGGCCCATCCACATCGAGCTCGGCGAGGCCGACATGCACACCGCGCAGCGGCAGCTCGCGCGCGAGATGCAGACCCTGCGTGGCCTGGGGGTGCGCCTGGTGCTCGACGACTTCGGCAGCGGCGACTCCTCCGTTTCGCGGCTGGCGGCGATGCAGGGCCACCGCATCAAGATAGACGGCTCGCTCACCGCCGCGCTAGACGGCTCGGACGGCCTGCAGGTGGTCACGGCGATGATCCAGCTCGCGCGCGCGCTCGACCTCGAGGTGAGCGCCGAGGGTGTGGAAAGCGAAAGCCAGCGCGAGCTGCTGCTGGGCCTGGGCTGCGAGCGCGCCCAGGGCTGGCTCTACGCGCGGGCGATGCGTCTGGAAGAGCTGCTGGACTTGCCGGCGCGGCTGGGGCCGGTGCCCGAGGCGGCGCAGGACGATGCGGCCGCGGCCTCCCAGGCGCCTGCGGGCAGGCTCGCGGCAGTCTCAGTCCCCGCTGCCGGCTCCTAGCAACGGCACGCTGCCGTCGCCGCTCGTGCCCAGCAGCCCGGTGCGGGTGTAGATGCCGAGCTTGTCGCGGGTGTCGGCGATGTCGAGCGTGCGCATGGTGAGCTGGCCGATGCGGTCGGCCGGGGTGAAGGCCCCCTCGCCCTTTTCCATCGTCAGCCGCTCGGGGTGGTAGGTGAGGTTCGGGCTATCGGTGTTGAGGATCGAGTAGTCGTTGCCGCGGCGCAGCTCGAGCGTGACCTCTCCGGTGATGGCACGCGCCACCCAGCGCTGGGCGGTCTCGCGCAGCATGAGGGCCTGCGGGTCGAACCAGCGGCCGTGGTAGAGCAGCTTGCCCAGGCGCCGGCCGTTGCTGCGGTACTGCTCGATCGTGTCCTCGTTGTGGATGCCGGTGACCAGGCGCTCGTAGGCGATGTGCAGCAGCGCCATGCCCGGGGCCTCGTAGATGCCGCGGCTCTTGGCCTCGATGATGCGGTTCTCGATCTGGTCGCACATGCCCAGGCCGTGGCGCCCGCCGATGCGGTTGGCCTCCTCGAAGAGCTCCACCGCGCTGGCAAAGCCGCGGCCGTTGAGGGCCACCGGCTGGCCGTCCTCGAAGCGCACGGTCACCTCCTCGGCCTTCACCGGCACCTCCTCGCGCCAGAAGGCCACGCCCATGATCGGGTTGACGATGCGGATGCCGGAGTTGAGGTACTCGAGGTCTTTCGCCTCGTGCGTGGCGCCGAGCATGTTGGAGTCGGTGGAGTAGGCCTTCTCCACGCTCATCTTGTAGTCGAAGCCCGCGGC
>JBJTVI010000123.1:0-2379 GCA_046081145.1 Rubrivivax sp. | reverse complement strand
GGGCTACGACTCGGTGGCGCTGCGCTCGGATCTCGAACTCGGCGGCACCGACCAGAAGTTCAACCTGCTGGTGGGTCGTCACCTGCAGCAGGAGTGGGGGCAGGAGCCCCAGTGCATCCTCACGATGCCGCTTCTCGAAGGCCTGGACGGCGTCGAGAAGATGAGCAAGAGCAAGAACAACTACATCGGGATCACCGAGCCCGCCAACACGATGTTCGCCAAGCTGATGTCGATCAGCGATGTGCTGATGTGGCGCTACTACGCGCTGCTGAGCGCCCGCAGCGAGGCCGAGATCGGCGCGCTGCGAGCCCAGGTCGAGGGCGGGCGCAACCCGATGGATGCCAAGGTGATGCTCGCCAAGGAAATCGCCGCGCGGTTTCACAGCACGGCGGCGGCCGATGCCGCCGAGGCGGATTTCCGAAACCGCGCCGCCGGCGGCGTGCCCGAGGAGATCGCCGAGGTGCAACTGGCCGGCGCGCCGCTGGGCATCGGTGCGCTGCTCAAGGCCGCGGGGCTGGCGCCCTCGACCAGCGAGGCCTTGCGGCTGGTGGAGCAGGCCGGTGTGCGGGTCGATGGGGCCACCGTGACCGATCGCGGGCTCAAGCTTGCCGCGGGTTGCTACGTGGTGCAGGTGGGCAAGCGCAAGTTCGCGCGCGTCACGCTCGCCTGAAGCGCCTGCGGGCTCGGCGGCGCAGCGCTCGGAAACGGTGATGGCACCCTCCGACTCGCGGCAGGTCGCGCGCTACCTGAAGTTCTCGGTGGCCGTGGCCGTGGCCACCATCGGCCTCAAGACGGCAGCCTGGTGGTTCACCGGCTCGGTGAGCCTGCTGTCGGATGCACTGGAGTCGCTCGTGAACCTGGCCGGCGCGATGTTCGCGCTGGCGATGGTGACCGTGGCCGCGCAACCCGCCGACGAGGACCATCCCTACGGCCACCACAAGGCCGAGTACTTCTCCAGCGGATTCGAGGGCGTGATGATCATGGCCGCGGCGCTGGCGATCATCTGGGCCGCGGCGCACCGACTCTTCGCACCCGAGCCGCTGGAGCAGGTTGGGCTCGGCCTGGCGCTGTCGGTGGCCAGCTCGGCCTTGAATGCGGCGCTGGCTTGGGCGATGCTGCGCAAGGCGCGGGAGCTGCGCTCGATCGCACTGGAGGCCGACGCACGTCACCTCGTCACCGATGTGTGGACCTCCGCCGGGGTGGTGGTGGGGCTGCTGGCCGCGGTGGCCACCGGCTGGGCCTGGCTGGACCCCGTGATCGCGATCGCGGTGGCGCTGAACATCCTGCGCGAGGGCGTGGCGCTGGTCAGGCGCTCGGCCGACGGGCTGATGGACCGCGCGCTCGAGCCGGAAGTGCGCACCGAGATCGAGCGCACGCTCGAGGTCTTTCGGCACCAGGCGATCCGCTTCGACCATGTCGTCACGCGGCGGGCCGGGCAGCGCCGCTTCGTCGACCTGCACATGCACATGCCCGCGGGCTGGACGCTTGGCCGTGCCGCGGCCTTGCGCACCTCGGTGGAGCAGGCCCTCATGAGCGCGGTGCCGGGGCTGCGTGCCACGATCCAGCTGCTGCCGATGAACGTCGAGGCCCACTTCGACGACCCGAAGGACCTCATTTGATCGGCCTGCTGCAGCGCGTGCGGCAGGCACGCGTCGAGGTGGCAGGCGAGCCCGTCGGGGCCATCGGCCACGGGCTGCTCGTGTTCATCTGCGCCGAGCCCGCGGATGGTGCGCCCGAGGTCGAGCGCTTCGTCGACAAGGTGCTCAAGCTGCGCGTCTTCGCCGACGAGGCCGGGCGCATGAACCGCTCGGTGGTGGAGGCGGGCGGCGCGCTGCTGCTGGTGAGCCAGTTCACGCTCGCGGCCGATCTCCGCGGGGGCAACCGGCCGAGCTTTTCGGGCGCCGCGCCGCCGCTGCACGGGCAGGCGATCTACGACGCCGTGGTGGCGCTGGCTGCCTCGCGCCACCCCGTCGTGGCCACCGGCCGCTTCGGCGCGGACATGCAGGTGCACCTGGTCAACGACGGGCCGGTGACGATCCCCTTGCGCATCGAGCCCGCGCAGCGGGCATGAAAAAGCCGGCCCGCAGGCCGGCTCCGCGCTCGGTCGACGCTCAGTCCGCGTACTGGCCAGCGGCCTTGATGACCGGACCCCACTTGGCGATCTCGGCCTCCACGAACTTGCGATGCTCCGCGCCCGACAGACGGTTGTCGGTGATCACGACGGCACCCAGGGCTTCCTGCTTCTTGATGAAGTCGGCATCTTGCAGCGACTTGCGCAGCGCGGCGTTGAGCTGGTCCGCGATGGCCTTGGGCGTGCCCTTGGGCGCGTACATGCCGTGCCAGACGCCGACGTTGAAGCCCTTCAGGCCCGATTCGTCG
>JBJTVI010000122.1:0-2437 GCA_046081145.1 Rubrivivax sp. | reverse complement strand
CCTGGACTACATCCGCGGCCTGGGCGCCACCGCGGTGTGGGTGACCCCCCCCGTGGCCAATCAGTGGGTCAACCCCAGCGGCGACTACACCGGCTACCACGGCTACTGGGCCGAGCACTTCCAGCGCGTGGACCCGCACCTGGGCACCCTGGCCGACTACCAGGCCCTCTCGCGGGCGCTGCACGGCCGCGGCATGTACCTGGTGCAGGACATCGTGGTCAACCACACCGGCAACTTCTACACCTACCGCGACCGCTGGCGCGCCGACGACCCGGCGCACGGCTGGGAGCCGCACGACCGTACCCCGCCCGTGCCGCGGCCCTCGCAGCCGCCCTTCGACCGCAACGACCCGCGCGACCCCGCCCAGCGGGCGCAGGCGATCTACCACTGGACGCCCGACGTCACCGACTACACCGACCGGCGCCAGGAACTCGACTTCCAGATGTCGGGGCTGGACGACCTCAACACCGAAAACCCGCAGGTGCGCCGGGCGCTGCGCGCAAGCTACGGCTGGTGGATCCGGCAGGCGGGGGTGGACGCGTTCCGGGTGGACACGGCCTTTTACGTGCCCCCTGAGTTCTTCACCGATTTCCTGCACGCCCGCGACCCCGCAGCCCCGGGCGTCGCGCGCGTGGCGCGCGCCACCGGGCGCACGGGCTTTCACGTCTTCGGCGAAGGCTTCGGCATCGACCGGGCAGGCGAGGAACTGCAGGCGCGCAGGGTGGAGTCGTACCAGACCGACGCGAAGGGGCGGCCGCTGCTGCCCGGCATGCTGAACTTCCCGCTGTACGGCACGCTGGGCGAAGTGCTGGCCCGCGGGGCGCCCACCGCTGCACTGGCGCACCGCATCGAGTCGAAGATGCGCGTGCACGCGCGGCCGCACCTGATGCCCACCTTCGTCGACAACCACGACGTGGACCGGTTCCTCGCCGGGGGCAGCCAGGCGGCACTGCGCCAGGCGCTGCTGGCGATCTTCACGCTGCCTGGCATACCGGTCGTCTACTACGGCACCGAGCAAGGCTTCACCGAGCCGCGCGCGGCGATGTTCGCCGCCGGGTGGGGCTCCGGCGGGCGGGATCGCTACGACACCTCTGCGCCGCTTTATCGCACGATCGCCTCGCTGGCGGCGCTGCGGCGCACCGAGCGGCTCTTCTCGCGCGGCCAGCCCGAGGTGCTGCGCGCCAGCGCGGCCGGGACCGGGGCGCTGGCGTGGCGCATGACGCACGCTGGCCGCACCGGCATCGTGGCGCTCAACAGCGCCGAGCACCCGGTGCTCGTGGACCGGCTGGCCACCGGTCTGCCGGCGGGCACGCGGCTGCGCGGGCGCCTGGCGGTGGAGGCGCTGCAGGCTCCTCGCCCCGAAGGCGCCGCCATCGGGCCAGGCGCCGGCGGCGAAGCCGCCCCCCCGACCGATCTCGTGGTGGACGACCGAGGCCACGTGAGCCTCGTGCTGCCCCCGCGCGCGGGCTGGGTGTGGACGGCGGCACGGGCAGAAGGCCGGCCGGCGCCCGCTTCTGCGTCTGCGCCTTCTTCGGCGGGCCCGACGGCGGCTCCGACGGCGGCCCCGACGCCGGCCCGGTCGGCATCCTCCTCGGCATCCCCCTCGGTATCCCGCCCCGGGACATCGCTCGAGCTGGAGCCCCTGCCCGGCGCACGGGTCACGGGAGACTTCGAGGTGAGCGGCCGGGTGCAGGGCGCTGCCGCGCCGCGCCTGGTGGTCGACGGCGACCTGCGCACAGCCCTCCCGCTCAGGCCCGGGGCCGACGGGCGCTTCAGCGCGCGCGTGGACACCTCGCGCATGGCCGATGCCTCGGTCGTCCACCGCCTCGTGCTCTGGGACGAGGCCACCGGCCAGGCCTCGGCGGCGCGCAGCTTCCAGGTCGAGCGGGCCTGGCTGCTGGCCGCCGACGTCGAGGACCCCGCGGGTGACGACCGCGGACCGGGCGGCACCTACTCCTACCCCACCGACCCGAGCTACGGCGAGTCGCGCCAGATGGACCTGCGCCGGGTGCGCGCCTATGTTGCGGGCGCCTCGCTGCGGCTGGAGCTCGGCATGCACCGCGTGACCACCACCTGGAACCCCGCCAACGGCTTTGACCACGTGGCCTTCACGGTCTACATCGAGCTGCCCGGGCAGGCCGGGGGCAGCCGGGTGATGCCGCTGCAGCACGCCGAGCTGCCCGCCGACATGCGCTGGCACCGCCGTCTGCGCGTGCACGGCTGGTCCAATGCGCTCTTCTCCCCCGCGGGGGCCAGCGAGCGCGTCGAGGGTACGCCCGTGGCCCCCGGGGCGCACGTGAGCGTGGACCGCGCCACCCATACGGTCACGTTCACGCTGCCAGCCGCCGCACTGGGCGCGCCGTCCACGCTGGCGGGTGCGAGGATCTACGTCACCACCTGGGACTACGACGGCGGCTACCGCGCGCTGCAGGCTGAG
>JBJTVI010000121.1:0-3536 GCA_046081145.1 Rubrivivax sp. | reverse complement strand
CGCGCGAAGAAGCGCCGGGGGCTGAGCGCGAAGAGCTCGAACTCGCCTTGCCCCGTGGCCTGGGCGTACAGGCGGCCCTGGCGCAGCCGAACGCCGACGGCGAACAGCGGACTCAGCTCATACGTGCCGGGCAGCAGCGCGAGTGCGGCCGCCTCCACCGGCACGGCCTCGCGCTGCTGCGAGGCGGCCTCCTTGGCCACGTCGCGCGGGGGCACGGCGGGCTCGAGCAGGTGCAGGGCCAGGTCGCCCACGGGCACCTGGGCGTTGGCGAGCACGAGCGCGGTGCGTCGCCCCGTGGCATCCGCCCACAGCGAGGCGGAGAAGCCCGCGGTGCCGCCGTCGTGGGTGGCCACCGTCTGGCCGCGCAGCGGGGCGAGCATCCAGCCCAGGCCCATGCGGGTGCTGCCCTGGCCGTCGGCCCGGGGCTGCTGCGCCAGCTCGAAGGCCGGGCGTAGCGCGGTGTCGAGCAAGCCGCAGGCCGCCTGGCCGTAGCGCAGCAGCGCAGGCGCCGGCCCCACCAGCGCGCCCGCCCCGGCCATCGCGTCGAAGGTCCAGCGGGGCACGTGTTCACGCTTGGCGTCGTGCCCGGTCAGCAAGGGCGGCAGCGCCTGCCCTGAGAGTGCCAGCCGGGCGTCGCTCAGGCCCAGGGGATCGAGGATGCGCTGGCGCAGCAACGCGTCGAAGCTCAACCCTGCGCGCTGCGCGAGCGCGTGGGCGAGCAGCCCGAAGCCCAGGTTCGAATACTCCCACCGCGTGTCCCGGCTCACGGTGGGTTGCCAGGCAGCGAGAAAGGCCCCGAGAGCGTCGGCCCCGTAGTTGGCGTAGGGGTCGCGTGGGTCGGGCGGGGAGAGGTTGGCGGGCAGGCGCGGCAATCCTGAGCGGTGCGTGGCCAGATCGGTCCACGTGATCGGTGAACCCTTGTCGTCTCGCAGCCGCTGCCCGATCGCGGCCTCCACCGGCTCGTCGAGCCTGAGCTCGCGCGCCAGCGCCATCTGCGCCAGCAGCACACCGGTGAAGGTCTTCGTGATGGAGCCCCACTCGAAGAGCGAGCTGGCATCTGGCGCGCGCGTGTCGGCCAGGCTGCGCCTTCCCGCTTAATCGAACTGCACCCCTTCGGCGTCGGCTCGGGCGCCCGCGAGGCCCATGCCCTCGTGCCGGACGCGCGTCTGGAGGATCGGCTCGAAGGAGGCGGCCTGCCCGGAGCCGGGCGGCGTGGACGCTGCCTGGGCGCCGACCGGGCTGGGGGATGCATGCCCTCGCGCAGGCAGGTGCCACACACCGCCGGCCACCGTTGCCGCGGCGGTGTGCAAGAGCGTTCTTCGCTTCATCGTCCTGTCGAGGTGGGGGAGGGGGGCGGGGTGTCGCGCTCGATGTCGCGCTCGGTGGAACGGGGGCCTGCGCGTCGTCCGCGCCGCGCCAGCGCCTCGCGCAGCAGGTACTCCACCTGCGCGTTCACGCTGCGCAGCTCTTGTGCCGCCAGGCGCTCGAGCTCGGCCCACAGCGCGGGGTCCACGCGCAGCAGGAAGCTCTTCTTGCCGGGGCTGGCCATGGGGGTGGAGGGTCTCGGTCCGGTCCGTGGGTCAGCGCCTCGACGGGCTGGTAGCCGCCGAGGGGGCTGCACGACCCGATCCCGCCCCCTCGGGCAGCCGTGCCTCGATGAAGCTGGCCAGGCGCTGCGCCTCGGGCGTGCCCCGCGTGACGGTGCGGCCATCGCGCAGGTGCAGGCGCAGCGCCGGCCCGCCCATCGTCACGTTGTACAGGCGGTGCTGGCTCGGCCCGCGGATGCCGGAGCCCCAGGCCCAGGTCGCGCGCACGGGCTCGATCCTCACGACTTGCTCCAGCGGAGCCGACCAGCCCGGCCAGCCTACGTAACCGAAGTGCCATCGCACGGCGTCCGCATGCACCTCGATGACGAGCCGCCCCAGACACAGCAGCGAGCCGCCCAGGCTCGCGACCATGATGAACAGCCCGCCGAGCGCCTCACCCGAGCCGAAGGCGTGCTGAGCAGACAGCGTCACGGCTGCGAAACCGGCCGTGATCAGCAGGATGACCCACAGCATCCAGTAGGTCTGCACGTGGCGGTAGGCAGGGGAGGTGGTCACGGGGTGGCTCCGGTCAGCCGTAGAGCGTGCCGGCGTTGACGATCGGCTGCGTGTCCTTGTCCGAGCACAGCACCACGAGCAGGTTACTCACCATCGCCGCCTTGCGTTCGTCGTCGAGCTGAACGATCTGCCGCTCCGATAGCCCCTTGAGGGCATCTTCGACCATGCTCACGGCGCCGTGCACGATGCGGCTGCGCGCGCTGATGATGGCCTCGGCCTGCTGGCGGCGCAGCATCACCTGCGCGATCTCCGGGGCGTAGGCGAGGTGCGAGAGCTTGGTGTCGAGCACCGAGACGCCTGCTTCGGCCAGACGCTGCTGTAGCTCCTCGCGCAGCGCCGACACGGCGGGCTCGCCCGAGCGCAGCGTGGTCTCGCCCGGGGCCAGGTCGTCGCCTTCGTCGTAGGCGAAGAGCGTGGCCATGTGGCGGATGGCGGCCTCGGTCTGCACCTTCACGTAGGTCTCGTAGTCGTCCACCTCGAAGACGGCCTGCGCGGTGTCCTCCACGCGCCAGACCACCACGGCGCTGATGTCGATCGGGTTGCCGCGCTTGTCGTTGACCTTCAGCGTCGGCGCGGTGAAGTTGCGCGCCCGCAGCGAGATCTTGCGTTTGGCGTACAGCGGGTTGGCCCAGCGCAGGCCCTCGCTGCGGTCGGTGCCGCGGTACTCGCCGAAGAGCGTGAGGATGGCCGCCTCGCGCGGCTGCAGCATGTACAGGCCCGCCAGGCAGGCAACGCCCGCGATGATGAGCACCACCCGCGCGACGAGCGCCGGCAGGCCCAGCCAGGGCCAGGCGAAGAAGGAAAGCACCGTCGCCGCGATCAGGCCGGCGCCCAGCAGCGCCGCGTCGTAGCCGTTGGCCGAGCGCAGCGCGCGTTCGCGCAGCGGGGTACCGGGTTCGAGGGGGAGGGACATGATGGAGTCTCCGCAATCAAAGTGAGATCACTTTAATAGATGGCGAGCGAACACGCAAGGGCCGCGCGTCCGGAGGGTGAAAATCGGGGTTTGTTGGACATGCTTGGGCCTCATGAGCGACACCGTCACCGCCATCTCCTCCATGGCCACCCGTGAGGTGCTGGCCGAGCTGTCGCAGGCCTTGGCCCGCACCGGGGGCCCGGTCCTGCAGATCGAGTCGGTGGGCGGCGTCGATGCGGCGCGCAGGGTGCAGGGGGGCGAAGCCTTCGACCTCGTGTTCCTGGCCGCTGATGCCCTCGAGCGCCTGGAGGCCGCGGGCGCAGTGGTGGCCGGCAGCCGGGTCGACCTGCTGCGCTCACCGGTGGCGGTGGCCGTCGCGGCGGGTGCCGCGAAGCCCGACATCTCTTCTGCTGCCGCCCTGTGCGAGGCCGTGCGCAGCGCCCGCTGCATCGGCTACTCCACCGGGCCGAGCGGCACCTTCCTGATGCAGCTCTTCGAGCACTGGGGCCTGAAAGCTGCGC
>JBJTVI010000120.1:0-3618 GCA_046081145.1 Rubrivivax sp. | reverse complement strand
CGTGTTCGCGCCCAACAAGACGCTGGCCGCGCAGCTCTTCAGCGAGTTCCGGGAGTTCTTCCCGAAGAACGCGGTCGAGTACTTCGTCAGCTACTATGACTACTACCAGCCCGAGGCCTACGTCCCGCAGCGTGACCTGTTCATCGAGAAGGACAGCTCGATCAACGAGCACATCGAGCAGATGCGGCTGTCGGCCACCAAGAGCCTGCTGGAGCGCCGGGACGTGGTGATCGTGGCATCGGTGAGCGCCATCTACGGCATCGGCAACCCGGCCGACTACCACCAGATGGTGATGACGCTGCGCGTGGGCGATAAGGCCGGGCAGCGCGAGGTGATCGCGCACCTCATCCGCATGCAGTACACGCGCAACGAGACCGATTTCGACCGCGGCACCTTCCGCGTGCGCGGCGACACGATCGATGTCTTTCCGGCCGAGCACAGCGAACTGGCCATCCGCATCGAGCTCTTCGACGAGGAGATCGAGTCGCTCCAGCTCTTCGACCCGCTCACCGGCCGCATCCGCCAGAAGATCCCGCGCTTCACGGTCTACCCGAGCAGCCACTACGTGACCCCGCGCGAGCGCGTGCTCGACGCCGTCGAGGGCATCAAGGAGGAACTGCGCACGCGCGTGGCCGAGTTCGTCTCGGCGGGCAAGCTCGTGGAGGCCCAGCGCATCGAGCAGCGCACCCGCTTCGACCTGGAGATGCTCCAGGAGGTGGGGCACTGCAAAGGCATCGAGAACTACACCCGGCACCTCTCCGGCGCGCGCCCGGGTGACCCGCCGCCCACGCTGGTGGACTACCTGCCGCGCGACGCGCTCATGTTCTTCGACGAGAGCCACGTCCTGACCGGGCAGTTCGGCGGGATGTACAACGGCGACCGCTCGCGCAAGACCACGCTCGTCGAGTACGGCTTCCGGCTGCCCAGCGCCCTGGACAACCGGCCGCTGAAGTTCGAGGAGTTCGAGGGCAAGGTGCGCCAGGCCGTCTTCGTCTCGGCCACGCCGGGCGACTACGAGAAGCGCCGGGCCGACCAGGTGGTCGAGCAGCTCGTGCGCCCCACCGGCCTCGTGGACCCGTTGGTGGAGGTGCGCCCGGCACGCCACCAGGTGGACGACGTGCTGCAGGAGATCCGCGAGCGCGTGACCGCCGGCGAGCGCGTGCTCATCACCACGCTCACCAAGCGCATGGCCGAGCAGCTCACCGACTACCTCTCCGACAACGGCGTGAAGGTGCGCTACCTGCACAGCGACGTCGACACGGTGGAGCGCGTGGAGATCATCCGCGACCTGCGCCTGGGCACCTTCGATGTGCTGGTGGGCATCAACCTGCTGCGCGAGGGCCTGGATCTGCCCGAGGTGTCGCTCGTGGCGATCCTGGACGCCGACAAGGAAGGCTTCCTGCGCGCCGAGCGCAGCCTCATCCAGACCATCGGCCGCGCGGCGCGCAACCTGCACGGCAAGGCCATCCTCTACGCCGAGCAGGTGACGGACTCGATGCGCCGCGCCATCGACGAGACCGAGCGGCGCCGCGCGCGGCAGCTAGCGCACAACGCCGAGCACGGCATCGTGCCGCGCGGGGTCGTCAAGCAGGTGCGCGAGCTCATCGACGGCGTCGTCTCCGACCGCGCCAAGCGCGAGGGCGCCGCGGCCCGCGCCGCCGCCGCGGTGGTGGAGGAGGTGCTCGACGAGAAGGATCTGGGCCAGCGCATCCGCCAGCTCGAGCGCCAGATGCTCGAGCACGCGCGCAACCTGGAGTTCGAGAAGGCGGCGCGCGTGCGCGACCAGCTCGCCCACCTGCGCGAGCAGGCCTTCGGGGCAAGTGGCGCCGACAACGTCGTGCCGCTGCAGGGGGCGGGCAGCGGGAACTCCGGGCGCAGAACTTGATCAAAACGCTCGACTTCTGGTAAAGTCGAGCGATTCACTAGGAAACGAACCCGGACCGGAGGACTCTTCGATGCGCCTGACGACCAAGGGCCGCTTTGCGGTCACCGCGATGATCGACCTGGCCCTGCGCGCCCACAACGGGCCCGTGGCGCTGGCGGCAATCAGCCAGCGCCAGCAGATCTCGCTGTCCTACCTGGAGCAGCTCTTCGGCAAGCTGCGCCGCCACGAGCTCGTGGAGAGCACCCGCGGCCCGGGCGGAGGCTACTCGCTCGGGCGCGACATGGGCGAGATCACGGTGGCCGACATCATCGTGGCGGTGGACGAGCCGATCGACGCCACCGGCTGCGGCGGCAAGGAAGGCTGCATGGGCGAGGAGACGGGCAAGTGCATGACGCACGACCTGTGGACGAGCCTGAACACCAAGATGATCGAGTTCCTCGACTCGGTGTCCCTCAAGAAGCTCGTCGACGAGCAACTGGCCAAGGGCATCTCCATCGAGGGCACCCCGGTGAAGCGGGCCATTTCCTCGCAGCCGGTGGTCAAGCCCATCAAGGTGACCGCGCCCAACTCCGTCTTCGCCCTGGGCACCTCGCTGAGCAAGTGAGCGGGCCCGCTCACGCCACCCGGCCTGGCGGCCGCGGCCCGGGCATTGCATCGCCTTCGAGAACCACATGACCCCGCACCTTCCCATCTACATGGATTACGGCGCCACGACGCCGGTCGACCCGCGCGTCGTCGACGCCATCATTCCCTGGCTGCGCGAGCATTTCGGCAACCCGGCTTCCCGCAGCCACGCCTGGGGCTGGGAGGCCGAGGCGGCGGTGGAGCGCGCCCGCGCCGACGTGGCCGACCTCATCGGTGCCGACCCGCGCGAGATCGTCTGGACTTCCGGCGCCACCGAGTCGAACAACCTGGCCATCAAGGGCGCGGCCCACTTCTATGCCTCGCGCGGCAAGCACCTGATCACGGTCAAGACCGAACACAAGGCGGTGCTCGACACGATGCGCGAGCTCGAGCGGCAGGGCTTCGAAGTGACCTACCTGGACGTCCAGGAGGACGGCCTGCTCGACCTCGACCGCTTCCGCGACGCCCTGCGCCCGGACACGATCCTCGCCTCGGTGATGCTCGTGAACAACGAGATCGGCGTGCTCCAGGACATGGCGGCCATTGGCGCAATGTGCCGGGAGCGCGGGATCATCCTCCACTCCGACGCCGCGCAGGCCACGGGCAAGCTGGCCATCGACATGGCCACGCTCCCGGTGGACCTGATGAGCCTGGCCTCGCACAAGACCTACGGCCCGAAGGGCATCGGCGCGCTGTACGTGCGGCGCAAGCCGCGCGTGCGGCTGGAGGCGCAGATGCACGGCGGTGGCCACGAGCGCGGCATGCGCTCGGGCACGCTGCCCACGCACCAGTGCGTAGGCATGGGCGAGGCGTTTCGCCTGGCGCGCCTGGAGATGGGCACCGAGAGCGAGCGCATCCGCATGCTGCAGCAGCGGCTGCTGGCTGGCCTCGCCCCCATCGACCAGATCTTCGTCAACGGCCACCTCGAGCGGCGCGTGCCGCACAACCTGAACGTGTCCTTCAACTTCGTCGAGGGCGAGTCGCTCATCATGGGCGTCAAGGGGATTGCCGTCTCCTCCGGCTCGGCCTGCACCTCCGCGAGCCTGGAGCCGAGCTATGTGCTGCGGGCGCTGGGCCGCAGCGACGAGCTCGCGCACTCCAGCTTGCGC
>JBJTVI010000119.1:0-4634 GCA_046081145.1 Rubrivivax sp. | reverse complement strand
GGCCGGGCCGGTCGCCGCCGCTTACATGAGCATCGTGTTGCGGATCAGGCCCACGGCAATGCCCTCGAGCGCGAAGCCGGCGTCATCGGGCTGCACGACGATGGGGGAGAAGTCGGGGTTCTCGGGCAGCAGCTCGATGTGGCCACGCACACGGCGAAGCCGCTTCACGGTGACATCGTCCCCCAGCCGTGCCACGACGATCTGGCCGTTCTTGGCCTCGCTGGCCTTCTGCACGGCCAGGAGGTCGCCATCGAGGATGCCGGCATCTCGCATGCTCATGCCGCGCACGCGCAGGAGGTAGTCGGGACGGCGGGCGAAGAGAGTGGCCTCCACCAGGTAGCTCTGGTCGACATGCTCCTGGGCGAGGATCGGGGCCCCGGCAGCCACCCGCCCGACCAGCGGCAGCGTGAGCTGCGCCAGGCTGGGCAGTGGCAGGCTGAACTGCTTGCCCACGGGGTTCAGGCGCGCATCGTGAAGCGCACGCAGTGTGTCAGACTTCAAGCGGATGCCGCGCGAGGTGCCGCTGACGAGCTCGATCACCCCCTTGCGGGCCAGTGCCTGCAGGTGCTCCTCGGCCGCGTTGGGGGAGCGAAAGCCGAGCTCGGCGGCGATCTCTGCGCGCGTGGGTGGTGCGCCGGTGCGCGCGATCGCGCTTTGCACGAGATCGAGGATCTGCTGCTGGCGGTCGGTGAGCTTGGGGCTTTCCATGCCGGATCCTGTCGTTTTGTCCAGTACCTGTATTTTCATCCAGAGGAGCGCAAATGGCAAGCGCCGGCGGTTGCACGGTCATCCTGGGCACGGGCGGGACGATCGCCGGGGAGGCCGATGCGCCGGGCGAGGCGCTGCGCTACACGGCCGCGCGCCGCGCCGTCTCCGCCCTGGTGCAGGCGGTGCCGGCCTTGGCGGGGCTCGAGCTGCAGGCCGAGCAGGTGGCGCAAGTGGACAGCAAGGACATGGGGCCGGCCGTCTGGACCGCGCTCGCACAGGCTGTGGAGCGCCATCTCCGGCGCGCGGAGGTGTCCGGGGTGGTGATCACGCATGGCACCGACACGCTCGAGGAGACCGCCATCCTCCTGCATCGGTTGCTGGGGCCGGCCAAGCAGGTGGTGCTGACGGCGGCCATGCGGCCGGCGACCTCCCTGCAGGCCGACGGGCCGGGCAATCTTGCCGATGCGGTGAGCGTGGCGCGTACCCCGCGGGCGCAGGGCGTGATGGTGTGCGTGGCCGGCGGGGTGTTCCACCCCGAGGCGGTGCGCAAGCACCACACCTGGCGGCTCGACGCCTTTGCCGCGGGTGACGAGGGCCTGCTCGGGCATGTCGTCGACGGGCGGCTGCAGCGCCACCGCGAGTGGCCTGCCGCTGGTGGGGCCGCGCCAATTCGGCTGCCGGCACCTGGTGAGCCCTGGCCCAGGGTGGAGATCGTGACGAACCACGCCGGCTGCGACGGTCGGGTGGTCGATCTGCTGTGCGCCGATGGCTTGGAGGGCCTGGTACTGGCCGGAACCGGCAACGGCACTCTCTCCGAGGCCCTCGAGGGCGCATCCCGGCGCGCACAGGCCCGTGGCGTCATGGTGTGGCGCGCCAGCCGCTGCGCCGCGGGTGGTGTCGTGGGTGGCCAGGCCGGTGCGTTCCCTTCGGCCGGCGCCCTGAGCCCGGGGCAGGCCCGCGTGGCGCTCACCCTGGCGTTGCTGGGCCAGCAACGAGGCACGGTCGGCTGAGGCGCGCCTCGAGCCTCGCCCTCCTCGCGGGCTTCGGCCTGCGCTTCAGCCTGCGCCCAGGGCCTCGAGCTCGGCCTGGAGCTCGAGCCAGCGCTCCTCCAGCACGGCCACCTCGGCCAGCACGTGGTTCAGGCGCCGGCCATCCTCGGCAATTGCCTGCGGGGCGAGTCCGCTGCCCGACAGGCGTGTCTGGAGCTCCTCTCGCTCCGCCGCGAGGCGGGCGAGCCGTGCATCGATGCCCTGGAGCTCCACGCGCAGCGGACGGGTTCGGGCCGCCAGCGCCTGGCGCTGCTCGGCGCCGCGGCGGCGCTCGTCGCGCTGGCTGGCGCCTGCGGGCGCACCGGCTGCTCCCGCCGCCCCGGCCGCCGCTGGCGCCGCCGCCGGGGTCGGGGTCGGGGTCGATGCGCAGGCTGTCGGCAGCGCGGGGCCGTCCGCCCGGCCACCCGCGCCGCGCGAGCGCTCACGAGAGAGCTCGAGCAGCCAGCGCTGGTAGTCGTCCAGGTCGCCGTCGAAGGCCGTCAGGGTGCCGCCCGCGACGAGCCAGAACTCGTCGCACACCTCCCGCAGCAGGGCGCGGTCATGGCTCACGAGGAGCACGGTCCCCTCGAACCCGTTGAGCGCCACCGAGAGCGCCTGCCGCGTGGGCAGGTCCAGGTGGTTGGTCGGCTCGTCGAGCAGCAGCAGGTTCGGACGTTGCCAGACGATCGTGGCGAGCGCGAGCCGTGCGCGCTCGCCCCCTGAAAGCGTGCCGACGGGCTGGTGCACCATGTCGCCCTCGAAACGGAACATGCCCAAGTGGTTGCGAAGCCCCTGTTCACGCGTATCCGCCCCGGGGGCCGGCCGCTCGCGCGCCAGGCGCACCATCAGCTGCAGCGCCGTGTCGTCGCCGTGCAGCAGGTCCAGCTCCTGCTGGGCAAAGTACCCGATCGCCAGGCCCTTGCCCGCGGTAGTGGTGCCGGCAAGGGCCGGCAGCTCGCCTGCCAGCGTCTTCACCAGCGTCGACTTGCCCTGCCCGTTGGCGCCCAGGATCCCGATGCGCTGGCCCGCCCGCACCGTGCGCGTGACGCCGCGCACCACCACACGGGTGCCGTAACCGCAGGCCACCTCGCGCAGGGCGAGCATCGGGTCGGGCAGGCTCGGCGGCTCGGGAAAGTCGAAGGCCAGCTCGGCGGAGGTCAGCACCGGTGCCAGCCGCTCCATGCGCTCGAGGGCCTTGACACGGCTCTGGGCCTGGCGCGCCTTGGTCGCCTTGGCCTTGAAGCGGTCGATGAAGCGCTGCAGCCGTGCCACACGTTCCTGCTGGCGGTCGAAGGCGGCGCGGGCCTGCGAGAGTCTTTGCGCACGTATCGCTTCGAAGGCCGTGTAGCCGCCCGCATAGCGCGCGAGGGCGCCCCCTTCGACGTGCCAGGTGACCTGCGTGACGGCGTCGAGGAACTCGCGGTCGTGGCTGATCACGAGCACCGTGCCCGGCCAGCGTTGCAGCCAGCTCTCCAGCCACACCAGGGCGTCGAGGTCGAGGTGGTTGGTGGGCTCGTCCAGCAGCAGCAACTCCGCCGGGCACATCAGCGCCCTCGCGAGCTGCAGCCGCATGCGCCAGCCCCCCGAGAAGCTGTTGACCGGGGCATCGAGCTGCTCGGCCCGAAAGCCCAGCCCGAGGAGCATCGCCTGTGCACGCGCGCGCGCATCGAAGGCTCCGGCCTCCTCCAGGGCCAGGTGGGCCTGCGCCATCGCGTGCCCGTCGTCGGCCGCCTGCGCCAGCGCGAGCTCGGCCTGTGCGCGTTGCAGCGGCGCATCGCCCTGCAGCACGAATTCGGTCGCGCCTTCTTGCGTCTCGGGCATCTCCTGCGCCACCTCGGAGACCCGCCACTGCTGCGGCCGCGCGACATCGCCCTGGTCGGCATGCAGCCGATCGGCCAGCAGGGCAAACAGGCTCGACTTGCCCGCGCCGTTGCGCCCGACCAGGCCGGCCTTCTCGCCCGGGTTCAGCGTGAAGTCGGCCCGCTCCAGCACCACCTTCACGCCCCGGCGCAGCGTCACGCCGCGCAGCGTGATCATGGCCCGAGTGCCTCGCGCCCGAGCAGCAGCACGGGGTTGCCCTCGGCGCTGGTGGGCAGCCAGACCGGCTCCAGGGCCGGGAACGCGGCCTCGAATCCCTCGCGCTCGTGGCCGATCTCGAGCACCAGCGCGCCCCCAGGCTCGAGGTGACACTGCGCCGGGTCGCGCAGGGCGGCCAGGAGCGCGCGCACGAAGTCCATGCCGTCATCCCCGCCGTCCAGTGCGAGCGCGGGTTCGGCCTGGTACTCCGGCGGCAGGCTGGCCATCGCGGCGCGCGTCACGTAGGGCGGGTTGCACAGGATCAGCCCGTAGGGCCCGCGCGCGCCCGCCAGGCCATCGGCCTGGTGCAGCGTGATGCGCGAGGCCAGGCTGTGGCGGGCGACATTGAGCCGGGCCACCTCCAGGGCCGGGCCGCTCAGGTCGGTGGCATCGACCTGCGCCGCTGGCCAGGCCAGTGCCGCCAGCACCGCCAGGCTGCCGTTGCCCGTGCACAGGTCCAGGATGCGCGCTGGCGGGTGCGCCAGCCAGGGCTCCAGCGTGCCCTCGGCGATGACTTCGGCGATGTAGGAGCGCGGCACGATCGCGCGCGCATCGACATGGAAGGGCAGGCCCTGCAGCCAGGCCTCGCCCGTGAGGTAGGCAGCGGGCACTCGCGTGGCGATGCGCCGCGTGATCAGCGCCTCGCAGCGACTGGCGGCCTGGGGGGCGACCGCCTGCTCGGCGACCTCGTCGAGGGCGTGGGGTGGCCAGCCGAGCGCCCACAGCACGAGCCACGCCGCCTCGTCGAAGGCGCACAGCGTGCCGTGGCCGTAACCCACACCCGCAGCCTCGAGCCGCGCGCTGCCGCGCTCGACGAGTTCG
>JBJTVI010000118.1:0-5334 GCA_046081145.1 Rubrivivax sp. | reverse complement strand
GCATCGGCACGGCCGAACGCCCGACCGTCGGCAGCTCCGCGGGCAACGGGGTGAGCGCGGGTGCGGGTGAGGGTGCGGGTGCGGGTGCGGGTGCGGGTGCGGGTGCGGGTGCGGGTGCGAGTGCGGGTGCGGGTGCGGGTGCGGGTGCGAGTTCGAGGGCGACGGCTGGCGCCAGCGCAGGGGCAGGCACCAACGTCGGCGGGGGCTCGGGCTCGGCCTCGAAGACCGGCTCAGGCTCAGGCAGAGGCGCCAGGGTGAGCTCGGGCAGGGGCCCGGGTGCCGGGGGAACGGCCGCGGGGCCCGGCGGCGCAGCCTCGGGCTCCTCCTGCGGCAGATCGGGCCAGGCAATCTCGGGGAATGAGGAGTCGAGTTCCAGCACGGTGGCGGCCGGAATCCTTTCGTCCTGCGCCTCCTCTTCCTCCTGGAAGCCCGGGCGCTGCACGAAGGGCTCTTCGACCGGGGGCTCGAGGGTCGGAGCGCTCCGTGCCGGGGCGCGGTCAGGAACAAGGTCAGGAACCAGGCCAGCGGCGACGCCCAGGTCCTCCACCTCGACGCCCTGGACGGGCGCCGGAGCCGGCGGCGTCTCGGGCGCATGCGCCCGCTCAGAGGCTGCGGGCGGTTGCCTCACCTCGGGAACCGGCAGGCTCTCCGTGACCTCGCTGGGCTCGGGTGTTGGCGCAAGCTCCACGACTTCCGGGACCTCGTGGACCTCGGCAGGCTCGATGGCCTCCAGGATCTCGGCTACCTCGGCTACCTCGGGCACCTCGGCTACCTCGGGCATCTCGAGACTCTCGGGTACCTCGGTGACCGGCGGCACCTCCACCACCTCGGCCGCCTCGACCACGTCGACAACCTCGACCACGCCGGGAACCTCGAGGGTTGGCACGGGCGGTGCGGCCTCGGCCACCGGAGCCTCCTGAGGCATTGCCGGTGCGGCGACCGGCTCGGCCACGTCCGGGGCAGGAGCAGGCTCGTCGGAGGGGACCGGGCCGCGCAGGAGCCGTTCGCGTAGGTCGTCCAGATCGGCGTACAGCCCGTCGATCTCGAGAAAGAGCGCGCCGGCCTGCGACCCGTCGGCGGCCGGCAGCACCTGCTCGAGCCGCGTCTCGAAGCGGTGGGCGCGCTCCCCGAAACGCAGTGCCCCGGCCAGGCGCGCACCGCCCTTGAGGGTGTGCAGGGCCCGCATGCAGGTGGCAGCGGCCTGGGGCTGCCCCGGCTCGCGCGCCCAGGCCGCCAGCGCGTCGCGCAGCTCGGCCAGCAGCTCCTGGGCCTCTTCCTCGAACACCGGGAAGAGCTCCGGGTCGGGACGGTCCTCCGGCAGCCGGGCTGGCGTCTGGGGCAGGCTTGCGGGGGGCGCGGGGCGTGGCTGGTAGTCCAGCAACCCCTGCACCAGGGCGTCGTCAGCCGGCTCGTAGAAGCCGGCGGCAAACAGGTGCAGCAGACGCTGCAGATGCTCCACGCAGGCGGCGAGCATCGCGGGCTCGGCTTCGAGGGCGGGCTCGACGGCGCGCATCCGCAGGAGCGCCCCCGCCAAGGCCTCGCACACACGCGCCAGCTCGCGCTGGCCGATGCGCGACGCGCGCGCGGCCAGCACCTGCGCGAGCTCGACGCTGCGCGCATCGGGCGCCCCCACGGGCGCCACACCCCACTCGCCCAGGCGCACGGCCAGCTCGCGAACGGCCTCGTCGGCATCGTTGAGGAAACGGTTGAAGACCCCGATCTCCAGGGTCAGCGGGCCCACGACCTTGAGCCCGTCGGCGGCGGCCGCTGCGCTGGCCAGTTCGGCAAAGGCCTCCAGGGGCGCCGCACCCAGCTCCTCCACCATGGGCACGGGGAGCGTGCCCGGGAAGTCCTCGTCGTCCTCCCAGGGCGGGAGGTCGGGATCGGCCGGCGGTCGCGTCCGCGTCGGCTCCTCCAACGGCACGGGCTGCGTGAGCGTCTCGGTGAGGACGGGCAGGTCGGGCAGGTCGAGGAAGTCGAGCGACCGCGGACCCGCCGCAGGCGCAGCCGCAGGCGGAGCCGGCGCGGTAGGCTCATCGGCCGGCGCAACCTCTTCGTCGGGCTCGAGCAGCTGCTCCAGCACGGGCAGGCCTGCGGGATCCACCGGGCCGGCGCTGCGCGGCGCCTCGCCTGGCTGCTCGCCTGGTGTGGGCACGAGCGCGGCCAGGGGCTCGGGAATCGGCTCGGGAATCGGCTCGGCGATCGGCTCGATGAGTGAGTCGACGATTGACTCGACGATCGGCTCGAGGATCGGCTCGAGGATCGGCTCGAGGGGCCGCTCGACGATAGGCTCGAGGGTCGCCTGGACGGGCAGCTCGAGGTCAGGCCCGGCGATCGGCTGGAGGTCGGGCTCGGAGATCGGCTGGAGGTCGGGCTCGGCGATCAGCTCGAGGATCGGTTCCGGCCCGGGCTCGGGCCCCGGAACGTGGGCCGGTTCGGCAATTGCCTCGGGAACCGGTGCCGGCCCCGGCAGCAGTTCACCGCTGGGCGGGTCGAATCTCAGCAACGCATGCGCCGCCTCGGGCTGGACAGCCAGCACATCGACGAGCGAGCCCAGCGCGCCGAGGTTGTCCGCCATCGCCTCGAAACTCGCCAGCGCCTGAGCCGAGCCAGGTAGCACCTCGCCGCGCTCGAGTTCGCCCGCACGGGCCGACAAGGCGGCCACGCCATCGGCGGCGGCCTGGAGCCCCATCATCGCGAACACCCCCTGCACGGCGTGCAGGCCCGGCTGCGCGGCCTCCAGCAGGTCCGTCTGCGCGGGCAGGCGCACGAACTGGTCGAACTGCTTCTCGACCTCGGCCAGCGCCAGGCGCAATTCGTGCGAAACCGCCTGGGCCGTCCTGCGATCGGAGACGCTGCGGTAGACCTCGCCCATCCAGGGCTCCGGGGGCTCGTCGGCCGCGTCGGGCCGGCGGGCGCGCTGCAGGCGCTCCACGATGGCCGCGATGCGCTGCGGCCACTGGGGATGGTCGAGGTCGGCGGCCTCCAGCGTGGCCTCCAGCACCAGCAGAAGCGTGGCCACCTCCATCGCCAGCGCCGGGGTGGGTGGGCCGTCGTCGTCCACCGGCTGGCGCACCGCCGTGGCCAGCGCATCGGCCAGCTGCACCCCGTCGGGCAGCAGGCGCTGCAGCGAATCGCCCACCAGCGCGAACTGCTCGGCCAGCGAGGGCAGGTGGTGCAGCTCGCCGGCCCCGATGGCGGCCCACAGGTCACGCGCGGCACCCAGGCGTCGGCGCGCCTGCGTGATCCACATCGGGTCGAAACGGCCCAGGCGCGGGTTCTCGTAGTCCTGGATCGGCTCGTGGCCCAGCGCAAAGGCCGTGCGCACCGCCTGCAACCGCGGCACCGGCCGCGAGGCGCGAGCGGGCTGCGCCTGCTCGCAGAAGAAGAGGAGGTCGCGTGCGAGCTGCCGTCGCACCGAGGCCGTGGCCTGGCCCGAGCGTGCCAGCGCCAGCAGCCTCGGCGCGATGCGCTTGGCGTAGACGTCGGGCCGCAGCGCGGCGGCGGCCTGCGCCTCGAAGAAGGCCGCGGCCAGCTGCCACAGCGTGGCTTCGTCCCCGGAAGTCCCCGCCCCCAGGCCGGCGCTGAGCTCGCTGAGCCGGGCCAGCGTCTGCCGGTCGGGCTGGCGCATGAGCGAGAGCATGAGCGCCTCGAGCTCGGCCCGAGTGGGGACATCCACGACCCGCGGCACGGCGCCCTCTTCGCGCGGCAGCGGCACCCAGCGCTCCGGCAGCGACCAGAGGTCGGCAGGATGGATGCGGTCGGCCCGCGCCAGCTCCTGCAGCGCGCGGTACTGGGGAAACAGCGCCAGCGTGGACACGCGCTTGCCCGCCAGCACGTGCGAGAGGTAGTCGAGCACGGCAAAGGAGCCTCGCTCGACGTGGCCCACCGCCTCGGTGGTGACGAGCGAGCCGTCGGCGGCAAAGCGCAGCACCGCGGCCTCCGCGGCGGCCACGAGCCGCGCCGCGGCAGCCTGGCCGACGAGCTCCAGCGCGCCGGCGGCCTGGTGCAGGGCCTGGCGCGCCGTTCGCAGGATGGCGGGGTCGACGATGTCGCCCTCGGCGCGGTTGAGGCTATCGCGCAGGTAGCGCCGCAGCGCCTTGTGCGCCTGCTCCAGCGACAGGCGAAGCTCCTCGCGCAGCCAGGAGAGCTTGCGCAGGTCGGTGCCGTCGTCGGCGAGGTCGGCCCGGAAGGGGGCTGTCGTGGCTGCTGGCACGGCGGCGTCGGCGCCCGGGCCGCTCAGGAGATCTTGAAGCGCGCCACCAGCGCGCGCAGTTCCTCGGCCGCGCGCGCCAGCTCGCGCACGCGCTGCACGGTGGACTGCGTGCCCTCGGAGGTCTGCTCGGTGACGGAGAAGATGTGCTGGATGTTGGCGGCCACCGCGTTGACCGAGGCGGCCTCCTGCTGCGCCTGGTCGGAGATGCGCTCCACCAGGCTCGAGAGCTGGTGCGTGACGCGGTCGATGTCGTCAAGGGCGGCGCCTGCCGCGTCGGAGAGCTTGGAACCCTCGACCACGCCCGAGGTGGAGACCTCCATGGCCGCCACCGCATCCTGGGTGTCGGTCTGTATCGTCTGCACCAGCGCGGCGATCTGGCGCGCCGCCTCGGCGCAGCGCTCGGCCAGGCGCTGCACCTCCTGGGCCACGATGGCAAAGCCGCGCCCGGCCTCGCCGGCGGAGGCCGCCTGGATGGCTGCGTTCAGGGCCAGGAGGTTGGTCTGGTCGGTGAGGTCGGTGATGAGCTCGGTGATCTCGCCGATCTCCTGCGACGACTCGCCCAGGCGCTTGATGCGGCGCGAGGTGTCCTGGATCTGGTCGCGGATGGCGTGCATGCCGCCGATGGCACCCTGCACGGCGTTGAGCCCGCCGGCGGCTGCCTGCAGCGATTGCCGGGCCACGTCGGCCATGCGCTGCGCCTGCGCCGACACCTCGTTGAGGCGGCCGGCCATCTGCAGCACCGACTCGCCCGTGTCGCGTATCTCGCGCAGCTGCTCGGCCGAGGCTGCGAGCAGCTCGTTGGAGGTGTGTTCCACCGCCTGTGTCGTGCCCTGCACGCGCGAGGCCGTGGACTGCACCTGCGAAACCAGGTTGCGCAGCTCCTCGACGGTGTAGTTCACCGAGTCGGCAATCGCCCCGGTGATCTCCTCGGTGACGGTGCACTGCTGGGTGAGGTCGCCTTCGGCCACGGCCTGCAGCTCGTTCATGAGGCGCAGGATCGCCGACTGGGTGGCGTCGTTGTAGAGCTTGGCCTCCTGCTGCTCGCGCTGCGCCATCGCGCGCTGCGCCTCGGCCTCGCGGGTGCGGGCGGACTGATCCTGCACGAGCAGCCGCATCAG
>JBJTVI010000117.1:0-5591 GCA_046081145.1 Rubrivivax sp. | reverse complement strand
GATGCCCTCGGCCACCACCTTCTTGCCCAGCGCCTGGCCCAGCCGGTTCACGGCGCGCACGATCTCCACGTTGTGCAGGCCGCGGTCCATGCCGTTGATGAAGGAGCGGTCGATCTTCAGCCCGTCGATGGGCAGGCTGCTCAGGTAGGAGAGCGAGGAGTAGCCGGTGCCGAAATCGTCGATCGCGAAGAGCACGCCGTGGTCGCGCAGGCCCTGCATCACGTCCAGCGCCGTGTCCATGCGGTGCATCAGGGAGGTCTCGGTGATCTCCAGCGTCAGGTTCTGGGGCGGCAGGCCCGCCTCGGCCAGCGCGTTCTTCACGCATGGCGCGAAGTTCTGCAGCGCCAGGTCGCGCCCGGAGACGTTCACGTTCACCGAGAGGTGGGCCAGGTGCGGCGCCATGCGGCGCCACGAGGCCAGCTGCTGCACGGCCGTCTGGATCACCCACGGGGTGAGCGAGGCCACCAGCCCGGATTCCTCGGCCAGCTGGATGAACTGGCTCGGCGGGATCGGGCCGCGCTCGGGGTGCACCCAGCGGCTCAGCGCCTCGAAACCCGTGAGCCGGTAGGGCTTGAGCTGGAACAGCGGCTGGAAGACCAGCGAGAGCTGGCTTTCCTGGATCGCCTGCGCGAGGTCGGCCTCCAGCCGCATCCGGTCGGCGATGTGGTGGTGCATGGAGGAGTCGTACACCGCCACGCGGCCGCGCCCGGCGCTCTTGGCCTCGTACATCGCCAGGTCGGCGTCGCGCGTCATCTCGTCGGCGGTGCGGTAGCCCAGGTCGCTGAGCGTCACGCCCAGGCTGGCTCGCACCACCACCTCGTTGCTCATGATGCGGATGGGCTCGGCCAGCACCTCGATCACGCGCTCGGAGACGCGCCGCGCCTCCTCGTTGCTCGTGACCGAGCGCAGCAGCAGCGCAAACTCGTCGCCCCCCAGCCGCGCCACGAGGTCGCTCGGGCGCACGCAGGCCTTGAGCCGCCGCGCCACCTCCACCAGCAGCACGTTGCCCGCCGCATGGCCCAGGCTGTCGTTGATGATCTTGAAGCGGTCCAGGTCCAGCATCACCACCGCAAAGCGGCAGCTCGGGTCGATGGTGCAAGCCTCCACCGCCTCGCTCAACTGCTTGTCGAACCAGGCGCGATTGGCCACGTCGGTGAGGCTGTCGTGGTAGGCGATGTGCGCGAGCCGCCCCTCGGCCTCGCGCCGGGCCGTGATGTCGTGCAGCTGGTAGATCAGGCAGGTGCCACCGTCGGCCGGGTCGTCGAAGGAGCTGCAGTGCACCGAGACCCACGTCTCGCGTACACCCGGGGTGCGCAGGCGCACCTCCATCGAGACGGCCGCCACGCGGCTGTGCTCGATCTCGCGCAGGCCCTCGCGGTGCGGGGCGAGGTCATCGGGCTCGAAGAGCGCAGCCAGGTGCTCGCTCACGAGTTGATCCTCGCTGCGGCGCAACAGCTGGCACACGGCCTGGTTCACGCGCATCGTGGTGCCGTCGGTGCGGGTGATGGCCATGCCGATGGCCGCGTGCGTGAACGAGGCTATGAAGCGCTGGTAGTTCAGCTCGGCCTCGCGCCGGGCGTCGGCGATCTGGGCCTCCTGCTCGAGGCGCTCGGCCTCGTTGCGCTCCATCGTCATTCGCAGCAGAACGATCACGCCGGCGGCCACGGCCGCGACCACCACCACGGTGGCAGGGCCAAACAACTTGCCGACGAGGATTCCGAGGCCCGCCACCATGGCGGCACCCATCTGCAGCGCGGCGATCCAGCTGGTGGCTCGGAGCCACTCCCAGCTGAAGTCCTCCCCGCGCTTCACACACGCCATGAGCGTGAACCAGCCGGTGGTGATGAAGTACTGGAGCAGGCCTGCCAGGCACAGCGCCGCCACGACGGTGGCCTCGGTCGGCAGGCCAAGACCCGCGCAACCGCTCTTCAGGAGCGAAAACACCCCCCCGACCACAGCCATGGAGGTCATCGCGATGGACGGTGTCAGGAGACGGCTGCTCAGACGGCGGGAGGTCCGCGCCGCGCCCAGCCATCCTTCGATCCCAGCTGCAAGAATGGCCGCGGGCGTGCCCACGCCCGTCAGCATGGCGAAGATCACGACGTCAGCAAGGCTCACCGACAACATGCTGCGTGGAATCTTGATCGTGGAGATCGCTGTCACCACGGTCGCCGCCAGCCCGAGCAGGGCTATCGCCGTGGTCCAGGGGTCGCTCGCGAGGTTCCACAGCGCCCACGACACAGCCAGCGAGCCGAGCACGCAGTTCGCCAGCCAGAAGCGCAGGGCCACGGGCGAGTAGTCGTACAGGTGCTGACGCTGAAGCCTGTGGACGGCTCCGCGGAAGCTCACGGTGTCAGGAGTGTGTCCCACGATGGTGCTGACGGGTCGTGAGGCGCCTCCGAAAGGGAATCGGGGGTACCGGACCGAACCGATACCCCCGTTGTCGGCATGCACGAGCGGCAACTTGAGCGCGGCCGGGCGTCCCAAGCTTCGTACTGCTACTGCTCGCCCCGGATCGACTCGCTGAAGATCACCCCTTCGCTGAAGATCACCCCTTCGCTGAAGATGACGCCCTCGCTGAAGATCACCCCTTCGCTGAAGATGACCCCCTCGCTGAAGATCACCCCTTCACTGAAGATGACGCCTTCACTGAAGATGACGCCTTCGCTGAAGATGACGCCTTCGCTGAAGATCACGCCGCTGGCCAGGATGTGGCTGTCTGCGAAGTAACTTCCGTCGGATCGGAAACCCATGCCCGAAGTGAGTTTCGCGCCGAGCGGCTGGCCGCTGTGGGCGAGCGCCACCAACTGGGCCACCGGCATCAGCAGCAGGCTGTTGCGAATGGCACGTGCCTCGGCCATGGTGCTGCCGCGCACGGCATCCAGCATCCGCACTCCGGCCCTGAGCATCGTGACGTTGTTGGCCGCCACCTCCACCACGGAATCGGGGACTGTGTTGGCAGGTATCCAGCTTGAGGCCGGCCGCCACGTCACGTTGGCGCGTGTCAGGGAGTTGCGCACCCAGATCAGGCGGTGATCCCAGACCGGCTGGTACTGCCGGAACAGAACGTCGTCTGTCACGAGCCTCGAGCCGCCCACCACGGTAAACCTTGCCGTTGGTTGCGAGACTCCCAAGATCGTGGCTACTTGCGGGATGCCGATCGACGTCGAGCGCAGCATCGGGTCGCCTGGCTTGATCGTGCCGCTCTCGATGGCCGTACGGAGGTCTGTGCGCAGCGCCGCGGCCATCGCCAACGCGCCTTGCACGTTGAGCGCGCCCGTGCCCTGCTGCAGCAGGTTGTCGCCCGTGGGCAGGCCGCCCGTGGTCGCCGCAGGCCGCAGGCTCGTGGGCGTGGCCGTGTACTGCAGGATCGCCTTGATCAGCGGCGGGGTCAGGCCCGGGTTGGCCTCGAGCATCAGCGCCACCGCACCGGCCACCACCGGCGCCGCCACCGAGGTGCCGCTGAGCGACATGAGCTCGCGCTCGCTGGTCTGGTCGGCACCCTGGCCTTGGGCCTCCTGGGCCAGCACAGGGTTCTCCCGAGCCAGCCGGTTCCATCCGGCACTCGAGGCGGTGGAATCCGAGCCCA
Source organism: Rubrivivax sp. (assembly GCA_046081145.1). Lineage (GTDB taxonomy): Bacteria > Pseudomonadota > Gammaproteobacteria > Burkholderiales > Burkholderiaceae_C > Rubrivivax. Next base: position 2,002 of record JBJTVI010000117.1, on the reverse strand, counting down.
GAGCTGCCACCACGCGGTTGCCGGGGGCGACGATGTCCGGCTTGATGAGGTTGTCGACCCAGCCCTTGTAGGTGGCGCTCACCGGCTGGGTGTAGACGCGGCCCCGGGTGGGTCCCTTCGAGCTGTAGCCCGTCACCAGGTCATCGGTGCGGCGGGCCGTGTCCGTCAGGTAGGCGGGTGAGCCCGCCGGGGCAATGGCCGCGCCCATCTTCAGCGCACCCACCGTGATCACCGAGGGGTCGTGCCCGGGCGACATCACCGATCCGTAGACAAGCCGGCCCTGGCTGTCCTTGCCCAGGTTGCCGGCGGCGGCCACCACGACGATGCCGGTGGACACCGCCGCGCGGGCTGCACGGGCCAGCGGATCGACCAGGTAGGAATCGATCGAGCTCATGCCCAGGCTCAGGTTCATCACGCGGATGTTGTAGCCGGGGTGGCGCGCCCGCTGCATCACCCAGTCGATGCCGGCCAGCACATCAGCCACTTCCCCCTTGCCGAACTCGTCGAGCACGCGCACTTCGAAGAGCCGGGCGCCGGGCGCCAGGCCGCCGTTGTTCAAGGCCGGCAGCGCCCTGCCTGTTGGGCTCGCGTGGGCCGTCACGGCCGGCAGGTTGCTGCCGGCGGCGGCGGCTGCCACGTGCGTGCCGTGACCGTAGGGGTCCGGGTTGGCCGCGGGGCTGGCGGCATCGCGCGGCGCCAGCCGGTGGGGGGTCGAGAAGTCTGCCGACACCAGGCCCAGCTGCGTGGCCAGCGCCGCCGAGTAGTCCTGGTTCAACGACCACCCGTCTTGCGGGAGCGCTGCCTTGCGGATGCCCACGATGTCCACCCGGGCCGCCACCTTTCGCCCGGTGGTCGTGTTGGCGAAGTCGGGCAGGCTGCGGTGGCGAAAGTCGATGCCGGAGTCGAGCACGGCGATCCCCACGCCCCGCCCCGTGAAGCCAACGTTGGACGTGCCCGCATCGAGCCGGCCGGTGGTGCGGCTGACCGACTCATAGGCCAGCTGGCTGCGGTGCGAGAGCCGGTTGGGCACCACGCGCTTCACGCCCGGCTGTCCCGCCAGCTGCCTGATCCGGTTCACCGGCAGCATCACCGACATCGCCGGGAAAGACTGGTAGACATAGTGCACCGAGCCGCGCTGGTTGGCCACCAGGGCGCCTGTATTCGAGGTGCCGTTGCGTATCCAGGCGCTGACGGCGGCCGCGTCACTCGTTTGGCGCAACAGCACGATCGCCTTGGCGTACTGCACGCCCGCCAAGTTCCTGACGAAACTCTGGTCGGCCGTGCCCCCGTTGGTGGGCGGCAGTGGCCCGCCACCGGGCTTGGTGATCTCGATGAAGTCGCCCGAGAGCTTCGTATCCACCTCAGTGCCGGGCACGGGTACCGTGGAGGCGGAAACCTGAGCCATCGCGGCGCCCTGCAGCAGCATCGCGGCCGCCGCCAGCAAGAGGGCGGGGCGGGCCGGGAGGTTCCAGGTCGTCCGATTCCGAAGGTCGTTCATGTCTGTTCTTCCGTGTGTAGTGGCTCGGCGCCCGCGCTTGCTCGCGGTTCACTGCCATGGCCATCCCCGGCCTGAGGGGGAATGCCCTTCGCCGGTGCGCGGATGATTGACCAATCCCCCGTCTGCGGGGGAGGGTCGGGCCCGATGAAGCGGCAGCAGGCGTGACCCAGTTCACGCCCGGAGCGGCCGCGTGGGGCGATCGGGTGGCGTGCGGGCGACAGGCGGGGCCGGCCCGACCCGCTCGCCTCAGGTGCCCAGGCGGGCCCGGGCCTGCAGGTGCTCGAGCGCCTGCGGCGGCGGCAGCGGCCGGCCGAACAGGTAGCCCTGCCCGGATTCCACGCCGATGTCGCGCAGCGCATCGAGGTGGTCGTGCGTCTCCACGCCCTCGGCGATCACGTGCATGTGCAGCGTCTGGCCCAGGCGCAGGATGGCGCGCACGATCTCCACGTTCTGCGGCCCGCGGTCCATGCCGAGCACGAACGAGCGGTCGATCTTCAGGCTGTC
>JBJTVI010000116.1:0-10465 GCA_046081145.1 Rubrivivax sp. | reverse complement strand
ATCAACCCTGACATGGTTCATGAACAGTCCTGAACAAGTTCCTCAAGATGACGACGCTGAAGTGGTCGAGCCTGCTCGCCCACGTCGCAAAGGCATTTACGCCCTGCCGAATGCGGTGACTCTGGCCGCGCTGTTCGCGGGCTTTTATGCCATTGTGATGGCCATGAATGGCCGCTTCGAGCACGCTGCTGTGGCCGTGTTCTGTGCCATGGTGCTTGACAGCTTGGATGGGCGTGTGGCGCGCATGACCAATACGCAGAGCGCCTTCGGCGAGCAGATGGACAGCCTGTCGGACATGGTGTCCTTCGGAGCTGCACCGGCGCTGGTGATGTACGAGTGGGCCTTCCGGGGCCTGGGGCGCTGGGGATGGCTCGCCGCGTTCGTGTACTGCTCCTGCGCGGCGTTGCGGCTGGCTCGCTTCAACACCAACATCGGCGTGGTGGACAAGCGCTACTTCCAGGGCCTGCCGAGCCCGGCAGCGGCAGCGCTGGTGGCGGGCTTCGTGTGGGTGATGGAGGATTTCGGCCTCAAGGGCACCCGTGAGGCCGGCGCACTTGCCTGGGGCGCCTTTGCCATGACGCTGTATGCCGGGCTCACCATGGTCACCAACGTTCCCTTCTACAGCTTCAAGGACTTGAGCCTGAAGCGTTCGGTGCCCTTCGTCGTCATCGTCGCGCTGGCCCTGATGATCGCCGTCATCAACATCCATCCCCCCACCGTGCTCTTCGGCCTGTTCTGCGCCTACGGCCTGTCGGGCTACGTCGTGTACGCCTGGCGCCGCATGAAGGGCCGGCCGGTGAGCGTGATCGCGACCTCCACGGACGAGCCCGACGAGGCGGGCCTGCACCGCTGAGGCAGGCCTGGCCGACTGCCGGTGTGCTAGAGTCAAATTCATGTCCAACGGGAGCCTCCTGCCCCTGCTAGGCCTCCCGCGCCAGGCCCTGCGGGAGCATTGAAGCGAACCGATCCCTCCCCCGACAGCGGCCCGCCAGCCTCCAGCAGCGGGCCGTTTTCATTTCCGGAGCACCTGCCATGACCGACAAGCTCATCATCTTCGACACCACACTTCGCGACGGCGAACAGTCCCCCGGCGCCTCGATGACGCGCGAGGAGAAGCTGCGCATCGCGCGCCAACTCGAGCGGCTGCGCGTGGACGTGATCGAGGCCGGTTTCGCCGCCTCCAGCAACGGCGACTTCGAGGCAGTCAAGGCAATTGCCGATGTCGTGAAGGACAGCACCGTGTGCTCGCTCGCGCGTGCCAACGACCGCGACATCGCGCGTGCTGCCGAGGCGCTGCGGGGTGCGCCGCGCTCGCGCATCCACACCTTCATCGCCACCAGCGAGCTGCACATGGAGAAGAAGCTGCGCATGACGCGCGAGCAGGTGCATGAGCAGGCGGTGCTGGCGGTGCGCTTCGCGCGCAACCTGTGCGCCGATGTCGAGTTCTCCCCGGAGGACGGCTACCGCTCCGACCCCGATTTCCTGTGCCGGGTGCTCGAGGCCGTCATCCGTGAAGGCGCGACCACCATCAACATCCCCGACACCGTGGGCTACGCCATCCCCGAGCTCTACGGCCGCTTCATCGCCGATCTGCGCGCCCGCGTGCCCAACTCCGATCGTGCCGTCTGGTCCGTGCATTGCCACAATGACCTGGGCATGGCGGTGGCCAACTCGCTGGCAGGCGTCAAGATCGGCGGTGCGCGGCAGGTCGAATGCACCATCAACGGGCTGGGCGAGCGGGCCGGCAACTGCTCGCTCGAGGAGGTGGTGATGGCGGTTCGTACGCGGCGTGACCATTTCGGCCTGGAGGTGGGGATCGATGCGACGCAGATCGTTCCGGCCTCGCGCCTTGTCGCGCAGACGACGGGCTTCGTGGTGCAGCCCAACAAGGCGGTGGTGGGTGCCAACGCCTTCGCCCATGCCTCGGGCATCCACCAGGACGGCGTGCTCAAGGCCCGTGACACCTACGAGATCATGCGCGCGCAGGATGTCGGCTGGTCGGCCAACCGCATCGTGCTGGGCAAGCTCTCCGGGCGCAACGCCTTCAAGCAGCGGCTGCAGGAGCTGGGCATCTACCCCGAATCCGAGGCCGAGGTGAACGCCGCCTTCGCCCGCTTCAAGGATCTGGCCGACCGCAAGAGCGAGATCTTCGACGAGGACATCATCGCCCTGGTGGGCGACGAGAGCGTCACCGCCGAGCAGGAGCACTACCGGCTGCTGGCGCTGGCGCAACGCTCGGAGACGGGCGAGCGGCCGCACGCCTGCGTCACCTTCGCCGCCGGCGCGGCCGAGCATCGCGTGGAGAGCGACGGCAACGGGCCGGTGGACGCGAGCCTGAAGGCCATCGAGTCGAAGGTGGGCAGCGGTGCCGAACTGCTCCTGTACTCGGTCAACGCCATCACCTCGGGCAGCACGGAATCCCAGGGTGAGGTGACGGTGCGGCTGCAGCGCGCCGGGCGGGTGGTCAACGGCGTGGGCGCCGATCCCGACATCGTCGTGGCGTCGGCCAAGGCCTACCTGGCCGCGTTGAACAAGCTCCACAGCACGGCCGAGCGGATCGCTGCGCAAGGCTGAGGATTGGCGGGCAAGTTCTTGATCTTGCGCGCCAATTTCGCCTCGCCTATACTCGTGGCTCCGTTTGCGCGAGGTATGGGCATTGCGAGAGTCGGCCAAAGCATCCAGGGGCCCCGGGCGCCTTCCCCGCTCCGTCGGCCTGGCCCTCGGTTGTTTCCTGTTGCTGGCCCCTGGTACAGCCGTTCACGCACAGACTGAGCGCAGCCGTCCCGGCACGGCCGCTCAGCCCGCAGCGGCTGCCCCCCTCTCCACCCCGGCTTCGGCCCAGCGGGCGGCGGCCCCGGGCAGCAACCGCGCGGCCAGCGCAGCCAAGCGGCCGGCGGCTGCGCCGGCCCGGCCCTCGGCGGGCCAGCGCGCCGGCCTGCACGCCACGGACGACCCACTTTCGCTCAAGTCCAGCGTCGCTCTCGTGATCGATCAGGACACCGAACAGGTCCTGTTCAGCAAGAACCCCGAGGCCGTGCTGCCCATCGCCTCCATCACCAAGCTCATGACGGCACTGGTGGTGGTGGAGGCTGCCCTGCCCCTGGAGGAGCGCCTGGTCGTCACCCAGGAGGATGTTGACGTCTACAAGGGTACCGGCTCACGACTGCGGGTAGGCATCACCCTCTCCCGCGGGGAGTTGCTGCACCTGGCACTCATGGCTTCCGAGAACCGTGCCGCCCACGCGCTGGGGCGCACCTACCCGGGCGGCCTGGGCGCCTTTCGCGAGGCCATGAATGCCAAGGCCTCCCTGCTGGGCATGCATCACTCGCAGTTCGCCGAGCCCACTGGCCTGTCCAGCGACAACCGCTCCTCGGCAACCGACTTGGCCCTGCTGGTGCGCGAGGCTGCACGGCATCCCCTCATAGGCGATCTCTCCACGACACCCGATCTCAAGATGGCGCTGGGTTCGCGCCAGGTGGCGTTTCGCAACACCAACGGCCTCGTGCGCAACCCAGCCTGGGAGATCGCGCTGCAGAAGACGGGCTACATCTCCGAGGCGGGTCGATGCGTCGTGATGAAGGTCCAGACGGCCGGGCGCAACCTGATCATGGTCCTGCTCGATTCGGCCGGCCGCCATGCCCGCGTCGGTGACGCCGAGCGCTTGCGCGCGTGGCTCTCGCACGCCGTGCCAGCCTCGGCAGCTGCCACGGCCACCGACGGCAAGATCTGAGCGTCCTGGCCCGTGCGCCAGGCTCCCAGCTGACAGGCTACCGTGCCGTCCGCTGCCAGCCGAGCGCGCAGGAGATCTCGGCGGCGGTGGCGCGCAGGTGCTCGAGCCAGCCTTCCTCGAGGCGGTCGGCCGGGGCAGAAATCGACAGCCCCGCAGCCAGCTTGCCTTGGTCGTCGTAGATGCCGGCAGCCATGCAGCGCACGCCGAGCTCGAGCTCCTCGTCGTCGCGCGCGCAGCCGCTGGCCCGCACGCCGGCCAGCTCGCGCTCCAGGGCCGCAGCGTCCGTGAGACTGTTGCGGGTGTGACCGGCCAACCCGGTGCGCAGCGCGTAGGCGCGCACACGTGCGGGGTCGTCCTGGGCCAGGAAGAGCTTGCCCACCGAGGTCAGGTGCAAAGGTGCCTTGCCACCCACGGTACGCACCACCTGCATCCCTGAGCGTTCACTGAAGACCCGCTCGATGTAGACGATCTCGTCGCCCTGCCGCATCGAGAGGTTGACAGGCTGGTGGGTCAGGCGGTGCAACTCGCGCATCGGGCCGATCGCCGCCTGCCGCACGTCCAGCCGGGCCTTCACGAGATTGCCCAGTTCGAGCAGGCGCATCCCGAGCCGATAGGAGCCCGCTTCGGGCCTCTCCACCAGGCGGCCGACGGTCAGGTCGTTGAGGATACGGTGGGCCGTGGAGGGATGCAGCCCCGTGCGCTCGCTGACTTGCTTGAGGGAAACGGGCTCAGGCTGGGCGGCCAGGACGTCCAGGAGGGCGAAGGTCCGCTCGAGGACCTGGATGGCGGGTGAGGTCGCTTCCTTGGGGCGCATGGGGCGTGGGAGTCGGTGGGCGGGGTCGGGAGAAACCCGCGGGTCCCTATTTTGCGTCGCGAAAGCGCACGCTGCATAGCGGAACCTACGCAAAGTGGCCGGCCGCCGACAACCCCGCTCGCACGGCCCCCTCGAGCGTGGCCGGGTAAGGGCCCGTGACGTAGTCGCCGGCCGCCCGCAACCCCGGAGCCACCTCGGCGGGCGGGCGCTGCAGCCCCGCGGTGCACCGAAAGGTGGCCCGGCGCTCGGCGATGCTGGCGCGCACGGCAGGCGGCTCAGGCCAGGTCTGCGGGGGGAAGTCGGCCCCCGCCTGTGCTAGGGCGGCCCGGGCCACGCCCGAGGTGCCTTCCTCGAGCCAGTCGGCTGCCCCGCTCACGACGAAGGTGAAGCGGCCGGGCCGGGCGCCGAGTGCGCCGTGGTCGAAGGCGAACTGCGCCGGCTCGCCCGGCAGCCTCACCATCGGGGCGGGCAGCCTGGCCCCGGGCGCATCCAGCACCACCGTGACGATCGGCTCGTAGCGCAGGGCGGCGGCCTGCTGCGCCCATCGCGGCGCGTGCGGCGCGGCCAGCCGGGCCGCCTCCTGCGCCGTGCAGGCCAGCACCACGCCGTTGAAGTGATCGCCCCGGACCATCCAGCCCCCCTGTGCGGCCGTCCCGATCGACTCCACGCGCGTGCGCGCCACCAGCCGCGCCCCGCGCGCCTGCAGCCAGGCCCAGGCAGGCTCGGGCAGCAGCTCCCCCAGCGGCCTGCGAGGCAGCAGCAGGTCGGCGCATCCGCGATCACCCAGGAGGCCGTCACGCAGCACCCTGAGAAACACCCGCGCACTGGCTTCGCGGGCTGGCGTGTTGAGAGCGGCCACGCACAGCGGCTCGACGAGCTCGTGGTACACGGCTGGCCCGAGGCCGCTGCACAAGGCCTGCACCGTCTGGCCCTCAGGCGCACTGAAGCGTCGCAGCCCCCAGCCGAGCCCGGCCCGAAGCAGGCAGAACCGTTCAGCCCACGACCATCCCCGGTGCGCCATGACCGCGCCCGCCAGGGCCCATGGGGCAGGGCCGGGAGCCAGCCGCAGGCCCTGGCCGAAGGGGTCGACCAGGGCCAGGGGAAGGCGGTGCAGCACCTGCTCGGGGTCGACTCCCACCTGGCGCATCAGGGCCAGCGTGTCGCGATAGGCGCCGATCAGGATGTGCTGGCCGTTGTCGAGCGTTTCTCCATCATGCTCGATGCTGCGCGCCCGTCCGCCTGGCGCAGCGGCCATCTCGAACACCGACACCGCGTGCCCGTCGGCGGTGGCGCGTACGGCGGCCGCCAGACCGGCCCAGCCTGCGCCGATGACTGCCAGGCGTGCCATGGCCGCGGCTCAGCGGTCGCGCCACTGCGTGCGCGCCGCGATCCAGAGCTTGCGCAGCGGCGTGAGCGCGATCCGCTGGTGCAGCACCTGGAAGCCTGAGGCCTCGATTTCGCGCAGCAATGTTCGATAGATGTGCGCCATCATCAGCCCGGGCTTCTGCGCCGCGCGGTCGGTCTCCGGAAGCAGCGCCAGCGCCTCGTCGAACGCGGCGTGCGCCCGGGCCGCCTGGTGGCGCATCAGTGCATCGAAGCGCTCGCCGTAGCCCCAGGGCGGCTCGCGCCGCAGCAGCTCCTCGGCCTTCACGCCGTAGCGACCGAGTTCGTCCATCGGCAGGTAGATGCGGCCGCGTCGCGCGTCGTCGCCCACGTCGCGAATGACGTTGGTGAGCTGCAGGGCCAGCCCGAGGCGATGGGCGTAGGCGAGCGTGGCGGGCTCGGTGCGGCCGAAAATGCCGCTTGCCACCTCGCCCACAATGCCGGCCACCAGGTGGCAGTAGCGTGCCAGGCCGGGGAAGTCCAGGTAGCGCGTCTGCCGCAGGTCCATCTCGCAGCCCTCGATCACGGCGCGCAGGTGCCGGGCCTCGATGCCGAACTCGGCAGCCAGCGGCATGAGAGCCTGCATCACGGGGTGGGTGGGCCGTGCCGCGTAGGCAGCCTCCACCTCGGCGGCCCACCACGCCAGCTTGGCCGCGGCCACGCCCGGGTCACGCGCATCGTCGACGACGTCGTCCACCTCTCGGCAGAAGGCATAGAAGGCCGTGATGGCCGCGCGTCGACGTGCCGGCAGGAACAGGAAGGCGTAGTAGAAGCTCGAGCCGCTGCGCGCGGCGCGCTCCTGCACGTACTGCTGCGGCGTCATGCGGCACCTCCCGAGGGGGGCCCGCGCATCCGCAGCGCACCCCACAGCAGGGCCGGCATGTCGGCCGGCCCGATCACGGGCCGATGAGCGATCGTCGCGTGGCCCAGCCGCGCGATCTTGTCCAGGATGCGCAGGCCGCCCTGGACGACCAGCCGCAGCTCCCAGCCGATGCGGCCGGGCAGCTCGCAGGCCAGAGGCGCGCCTTGCAGCATGAGCGCGCGCGCCCAGCCGCACAGCTCGGCCACCAGCGCGCGGGTCGCCGGGCCATCGCGCAGGCACACGGGGTCGCGCAGGTCCACCCCGTGTCGCTCGGCATCGCGCAGAGGCACGTAGATGCGCCGGCGCGAGAGGTCCAGGCCCAGGTCCTGCCAGAAGTTGACGAGCTGCAGCGCGCTGCAGATCGCATCGGAGCGGCGCTGCTGCTCGGCCGCGCCCACGCCGTACAGGTGAAGCAGCAGCCGGCCCACCGGGTTGGCCGAGCGCTCGCAGTAGGCCAGCAGCTCGGCGCGATCCTGGTAGGGGGTGTCCAGCGTGTCGCGCTCGAAGGCGTCGAGCAGGTGCATGAAGGGCTGCAGGGGCAGGCCGTGCGCCAGCCGGGCCTCGCCCAGCCGGGCATACAGGCCCCCCCAGCGCGGCGATGCCGGCCGGCTTTCGAAGGTCGCCAGCAGATCGGCCCGGTAGGCCTGCAACGCCGCGCGTCGCTGGGCGGGTGCCTCCTCGCCTTCGTCGGCCAAGTCATCTGCCGTCCGCGCGAAGGCGTAGATCGCTCGCACCGCCGGGCGCAGGTGCGCCGGGCACAGCGCAGAGGCCACCGGGAAGTTCTCGTAGTGCTCGATGCTCACGGGGCGTGATTGTGTGGCCAGCGCCGCGGCATGTGCGGCCCCGCGCAGGCTAAAATGCCGGGTTTGCCGATACCGGGGTGCCCGTCGCCTGCACAGCGACCGGCGCCCGTGCCCCCTGAGCGCGGGTGGCGAAATTGGTAGACGCACCAGGTTTAGGTCCTGACGGAGGCAACTCCGTGTCGGTTCGAGTCCGACCCCGCGCACCACCCGCAACTCCTTCATCCCCTCACCCGAGTCCGAAATGGCCGTCACCGTCGAAACCCTCGAGAAACTGCAGCGCCGCATCACGTTGTCGGTGTCCGCCCAGGACATCGGCCAGGAGGTGGAGTCGCGCCTGCGTCGACTGGCCCGAACCGTCAAGGCCGACGGCTTCCGTCCCGGCAAGGTGCCGATGTCCGTGGTGGCCCAGCGCTACGGCTACTCGGTGCAGCTCGACGTGATGAACGACCGGGTGGGCAAGGCCTTCAGCGATGCGGCCACCGAGGCCAACCTGCGCGTGGCCGGCACGCCCCGCATCGAGCCCAAGCCCGAGGCACCCGAGGGCCAGATGGTCTTCGACGCCACCTTCGAGGTGTACCCGGAGGTGGCGCTGGGCGACCTCGCCGGCGTCGAGGTGGAGCGCACGAGCTCCGAAGTGACCGATGCCGCCGTCGAGCGCACGCTCGAGATCCTGCGCAAGCAGCGCCGCACCTTTGCCCAGCGGCCGCAGGCCGAGGGCGCCGCCGAGGGCGACAGGGTAACCATCGATTTCGAGGGCAAGATCGACGGCGAGCCCTTTGCCGGCGGCAAGGCCGCCGACTTCGCCTTCGTCATCGGCGAGGGCCAGATGCTCGAGCAGTTCGACAAGGGCGTGCGCGGCATGAAGGTGGGCCAGAGCAAGACCTTCCCGCTGAAGTTTCCGGACGATTACCAGGGCCGCGAGGTGGCGGGCAAGGAAGCCGACTTCATGGTCACCATGAAGAAGATCGAGACCGGTGTGCTGCCCGAGGTGGATGACGCCTTTGCACGCGCGCTGGGCATCCAGGAGGCCACGGTGGCCGGTCTGCGCGAGGACATCCGCCGCAACCTCGAGCGCGAGCTGAAGTTCCGCCTGCAGGCCCGCAACAAGGCAGCCGTGATGGATGCGCTGCTGGCCAGCGCCACGCTGGAGCTGCCCGGCGCGCTCGTGGCCGACGAGGTCTCGCGCATGACCGAGGCCGCGCGCGAGGATCTCAGGAAGCGCGGTGTCAAGGATCCGTCAGCCGTCCAGCTCCCGGCCGAGCTCTTCCAGGCGCAGGCCGAGCGTCGCGTGCGGCTCGGGCTGGTGGTGGCCGAACTGGTGCGCAGCGCCGGGCTGCGGGCGCGCCCGGAGCAGCTGCAGCGCCACATCGAGGAGCTCAGCCAGAGCTACGAGAAGCCCTCCGAGGTCATGCGCTATTACCTGGGCGACCGCCAACGCATGGCCGAGGTGGAGGCCGTGGTGATCGAGAACAACGTGACCGAGCATGTGCTGGGCCTGGTGAAGGTCGTGGACAAGGCCGTGCCCTTCGACGAACTGATGGCCGCCGCCTGATGCGCCCCGGCCCCGACCCCTTCAGGAGCATCCGATGAGCGCCCTCGAAACCACTGGCCTGGGCATGGTGCCCATCGTCATCGAGCAGTCCGGCCGCGGCGAGCGTGCCTACGACATCTACAGCCGGCTGCTGCGCGAGCGCATCGTCTTTCTGGTCGGTCCGGTGAACGACCAGAGCGCCAATCTCGTGTGCGCGCAACTGCTCTTCCTGGAGAGCGAGAACCCGGACAAGGACATCTTCCTGTACGTCAACTCGCCAGGGGGCAGCGTCAGTGCGGGCCTGTCGATCTTCGACACCATGAACTTCATCAAGCCCGACGTCTCCACGCTGTGCATGGGCATGGCCGCGAGCATGGGTTCGTTCCTGCTGATGGCCGGCGCCAAGGGCAAGCGGCTGGCCCTGCCGAACTCCAAGATCATGATCCACCAGCCCTCCGGCGGCGCCCAGGGCCAGGCCACCGACATCGAGATCCACGCGCGCGAGATCCTCAAGACGCGCGAGCAGCTCAACCGCCTGTATGCCGAGCGCACGGGCCAGTCGGTGGAAAAGATCGCCTCCGACATGGAGCGCGACTTCTACATGTCGCCCGGCGAGGCCAAGGACTACGGCCTGATCGACCAGGTCATCGAGCGCCGGCCCTGAGGCCCCTGGGGTCCGGCTGCCCCGGTGCTGGCCCGTCGGTCTCCCGACGGGATCGTCTATCATCGTCGCTCAGGTTTTCACTCAGGCGAACGGGCACCAAGACATGGCCGACAAGAAGGGCACATCCGGCGAGAAGGTGCTCTACTGTTCCTTCTGCGGCAAGAGCCAGCACGAGGTCAAGAAGCTCATAGCCGGCCCGTCGGTGTTCATCTGCGACGAGTGCATCGAGCTGTGCAACGACATCATCCGTGACGAGGCGCCGGCCGAGGCAGCAGGCGGCAAGGCTTCCCGCTCGGACCTTCCCGTTCCCACCGAGATCAAGTCGATCCTGGACCAGTACGTGATCGGGCAGGAGGTGGCCAAGCGCACCCTTGCGGTGGCCGTCTACAACCACTACAAGCGCCTGCGTCACCTGGGGCAGGGCGGCGCCAAGGAGGCGGGGGTCGAGCTCAGCAAGAGCAACATCCTGCTCATCGGGCCCACCGGTTCGGGCAAGACGCTGCTGGCGCAGACGCTCGCACGGCTGCTCAACGTGCCCTTCGTGATCGCCGACGCGACGACGCTCACCGAAGCAGGCTACGTGGGCGAGGATGTCGAGAACATCATCCAGAAGCTCCTGCAGAACTGCAACTACGAGGTCGAGCGCGCGCAGCGCGGCATCGTCTACATCGACGAGAT